>NZ_JSYD01000139.1:0-4338 GCF_054824005.1 Brevundimonas sp. GN22
GGCGGCGCTGATTTCCTCGGCACCCATGTGGATGACCGAGACGTTGGCGTTCACTAGCGAAACCGCCTGTTCCAGACTTTCGATGGCGGCGTTGAAATCGGTCTTGAGCGTCACGGCCGACTGGGGGAAGTCCGCCGTAATGCGCCACGTCAGATCACCGCGCGCCATGGCCTCGAGGCCTTCGGCCAGAGCGGTAACGACCAACTCGTCGTTCTTGCGGCTCTGTTCCATTTCCGCTTCGCGGCGCAGGCGGGCCTCTTCGGCTTCGCGCTGCATCGCTTCGTTGCGGGCTTTGAGCGCTTGTTGTTCGATCGAAGCCTGTTTGAAGTGCGCAACGGCAGAGGCCATCTGGCCCACTTCATCCGTTCGGCCCAGAGCCGGAATATCGACCTGGGTGTCGCCGTTAACGAGCTTGCGGGTGGCGATAGCGACCGCGCGCAGGGGCTTGGACACACCGTTGGTCAGCCAAACGCCGCAGGCCACAGCCATGCCCAGTGCCAGCACCGAGCCGATGGCCATGACGATACGCATCATATTGGCCAGCGCCTGTTGGCGCTCGGCCAGAGCCTTGGCTTCGGCCAGACGCTCGTCGACCAGCTTCTGGAGAATGGCATCGACCGGAGCCAGCAGTCCGCTGCTGTCGTAATCGGCAAGGTTCTCCAGACCCACACCGCGCACAGCCACAGCTTCGAACCAGGTTTCCACGCCTGCGCGGGCCTGTTCGACCTGACCCTGCGAGGCCGGATCAAGGGTCTTGTACTCGTCCAGAGCCCTGTTGAAGAGCGAGCGGTGGTCGCTCACGGCATCAATCGCCGAGGGAATGCGCGACATTACATAGGCCCGTAGAGCCGCATCCTGACGCGACATATGCAGTTGGGCCTGAACGGCGGCCTGCTCGGCGGCGTTAACACGCTCGACCTCGCGGCGGTTCTTCTCGACGCCGCTGACGCCGAAATAGATGCCAAGACCCATGAGCAGAATGGCAGCGATGATGCCACCGAACGCGAAGGTCAGCTTCTGCTGAATCTTCAGATTATTGAGCGCGCCCAACATTCAGTCTCTTCCCCCGATATCTGCCGCGATGCCGTGGGTTAACGACCCGTTTTCATCACGGCTTGCCAGAAGACGCGCAGCCCCTTGCGCGATGCGAACTGCATCTGCGCGGTAAAATGCAATCTGCGGTTCGTTCTGAAGCGCACAGGGCATCGGGGGGGCCATTCACATCCTCGGCAATGATTTTTGACCATGTGCCTGTACAAACGTAGGTTTCGGTAAACCGCCGAGTACGGGCAATCCCCTATATGGCTAAGGTAGATGTCTTACCGAACTGTAGTTGCGCGGGATTTTATTGCCACGTTTGGTGATTTTTGTGATAACCACGATATCCGAGAATGCGTTAATTGGCCGCTTTGCAGGGGTTGTTGACGCGCTTTATTCCCCTCACAAGGGAACAAAGATATTTCCTGCCGTCCTACAGGGTGTGAGACCATTCCGTCGCCAGCGCCAGATTCCCCCCAAACCCCAGCGCCCGACGCGCCCCCCTCGCGACACCCCGCCCGCCCCAGCACAGGGGCCGTCTCACCGGTCGTGATTGGCAAGGTCGTATTGGCGCTAGCCGGTGTGGTCGCCTCGCTGTTGGCGATCTACAACAACCCGCCGTATGGCCTGCATCTGCTGCTTCCGATTCTGGCCATGACCCTGTCGTCCATGTTGACGGGATGGCGCTGTACCTTGGCCGCGCAGGTATTGCTGTGGCTTGGATTGATCCTGCTCTGTGCGACCCACCATATTCCGCTGGCCGAGATGATCGTGGTAGCGATCGTGACGGCAGTGGTCGCCTTCGCGGTCCAGCGCGACAATAACCCGCTTCTGGGTGCCTTCGGCCTGCACCAGACGACCGAGAACGAAGTCCTCCGCTCGCTCTTGTCAGCGGTACCGGTTGTCCTTCTGGACAAGCAAGGCCGGATCTCCCGCGCCAGCAAGGCCTGCGCCGACATCTTCGGCATCCCCCAATCGGCTACTGTGGGTCAAAGCTTTGGCGATCTGGTTCCGGGGTTTGACTATGCGAAGCAGGCCGCGCCCTCGGTCCCGTCGGGGCAGGTCGAATCCGGACGCGCCAACTGGCACGCCATGCGCCCCGATCAATCCTCGCCCATCCCCGTGGATCTCTGGCTGGACCACACGCCGCAAGGGCCGCTGATCCGTCTTGTCGACCTGACGCCGCGCCATGCCGCCGATGCCCAAGCGCGCGAGCTTCACTCACAGCTTAACAAGGTGTGGCGTCTGAACTCGCTGGGCGAGATGGCGGCCACTCTGGCGCATGAACTGAACCAACCGCTGGGAGCCGCCGCCGCCTATCTGCACGCCGCGCAGGAAGATATGAAGGCGGCGGGCCCTCTGGGCGAAAGCGCTCTTCGCACCACCGATCTGGCCAAGGCGCAGATGCTGCGCGGCGGCCAGATCATCCGCCGCATGCGCGAGCTTCTGACGATGGAGATGCGGGCGTTGGAGAAAGAACGCGTCAGCCGGATCGTCGATGACGTATTGCCGATCCTGACCCTGACCGGGCAAGACCGGAACATCGTAATTTCCACCGAGATCGAGATGCCCGATGTCGTCCGCATGGACCGGATTCAGGTCCAGCAGGCGCTCGTCAATCTGGTGCGCAACGCCGTCGAAGCCAGCCCGAACAACTCCAGCGTCGTGATCACCGGTAAGGTTATTTCCGACCGATCCTACGAGATTGGCGTCGAAGACAGCGGTCCCGGTATTGCCCCCGATCAGGTAGACAGCGTATTCCAGCCCATGACCTCGACAAAATCGGGCGGCATGGGCTTGGGGCTGTCGGTGACCCGAACCATTGTTGAAAGTCATGGTGGTACCCTCCGCGTCGGCGTGTCGCGTTGGGGCGGTGCACGTTTTTCGTTCAACCTCACAACTGCAAAACAGGAAGCCGAAGAATGACGCCATCAGTCTTCATCATTGATGATGATGCAGGGATGCGCGACTCCCTAGTCACCCTGTTGCGAAGCCAGGGCATCCGATGCCGCGCCTTCGCCGGTGGCGCTGACTTTCTGCGCGCCATGCCGCAAGACGAGACAGCCTGCGTCGTAACCGATCTGCGCATGCCCGAGGTGGACGGCTCCGAAGTGGTCCGCCGTGTGAGTGAAGAACATGGCGCGGCATGGCCGATCCTTGTCATCACCGCCCACGCCGATGTGCCCTTGGCCGTTAGCCTGATGAAACAGGGCGTTGTGGACTTTATCGAGAAGCCGTTCGATCCCGCCCGCCTTATCGAGAGCGTGCGCGGCTGCCTGTCGCGATTGACGCAGGTCGGCGAGCAACAGCGCATTTCGGCCGCCGCGCGCGAAAAGTTCGAGCGTCTGACCCCGCGTGAAATGCAGGTGTTCGATGCGCTGATCGAAGGGCTGTCGAACAAGGCTATCGCCATGACGCTGGATATCAGTCCGCGTACCGTCGAGGTCTTCCGCGCCAAGGTGATGCAGAAGATGCAGGCCGACAGCCTGTCGGACCTGATCAAGACCGGACTGCTCTTACGCACCGAAGACGCCTAAGCCTCTTGAACAGAGAGTGGCGATATCCCTAATTCACTCCACAACGATAGGGAGTGAGTCATGAGTGCGAATCGCCTTTTACGACAACAGGCCTTCATTGACGGCCAGTGGGTCGACGCCGACGGGGGCGAGACGATCACCGTCACCAACCCTGCGACCGCAGATGTGTTGGGTACTGTTCCCAACATGGGTGCTGCCGAGACGCGCCGCGCCATCGAAGCCGCCGACAAGGCAATGAAGGACTGGGCCAAGCGCACCGCTGCGGACCGCGCCAAGGTCCTGCGCAAATGGTTTAACCTGATGCTCGAAAATCAGGAAGAGCTGGCCCGCCTGCTGACCGCCGAACAGGGCAAGAGCATCACCGAAGCGCGCGGTGAAATCGCCTATGCCGCCTCCTTCATCGAATGGTTCGCCGAAGAGGGTAAGCGCGCCTATGGCGAGGTGATCCCCACCCATGACAATGGCAAGCGCATCGTCACCCTGCGCCAACCGGTCGGCGTGGTGGGCGCGATCACGCCTTGGAACTTCCCGTCGGCCATGATCACCCGCAAGGTCGGCCCTGCGCTGGCTGCCGGTTGTGCTGTCGTTCTCAAGCCCGCTGCCCAGACGCCGTACAGCGCCTTTGCGCTTGCGGTACTGGCCGAAGAAGCCGGCCTTCCGGCTGGCCTGTTCAACGTTCTGACCGGCTCGGCCAGCGCCATCGGCGGCGAGCTGACCAGCAACGAGACCGTACGCAAGATCAGCTTCACCGGCTCGACCGAGG
>NZ_JSYD01000140.1:0-256 GCF_054824005.1 Brevundimonas sp. GN22
GCGTTGGCCTCAATACGGACCAGAAGGCGTTCGATTTCTTCAGCCATTAATGGCTCCTATTCAGGCAAGCCGTTCTCAGTGGGTTCGCATTCGGGCCGCCTTGCGAACCACTCTGCGAACTGAGCCTCTAGAAAGCCCCTATTCATTGGGGTTCTCGCCGGTTCGCACTGCGAACTCACACATCAGAAAAAAACTCTCGGTGAGGGGGCTGCGGGTCTGGGCTGAGCAAGGCTTCTAAGGTTTCGAATGCCCCCCC
>NZ_JSYD01000141.1:0-921 GCF_054824005.1 Brevundimonas sp. GN22
GCGGACTTCCAGAACCATGCGATCGGTGTCGGCCTCGTCCAGCTTGCGCTTGATGGCCGACAGGCCGACGCGGGCGATGTCCTCGGGACGTTCCTTCTTGCCCTGAACCGAGGCCGCCATGCGTGTGTCGACCGAGCCGACGAACAGCGCCGTGACGGAAGTGCCCTGCGGTGCCAGTTCGGCACGGATGCAGGTCGTGGCGGCCTTCGCGGCGAACTTGGACGGGCTATAGCCGCCCATCACCGGCATGGCGCACAGACCACCGGCCGACAGCACGTTCACAATCGCTCCGCCGCCGTTGGCTTTCAGCACCGGCGCAAAGGCGCGCGACATGGACAGGACGCCGAAATAGTTGACCTCCATCTCCTCGCGCGCGGCGGCCATGGTATCGGCCCCGATCAGGCGCTGGTTCAGGAAGGCTCCGGCGTTATTGATCACAATCGATACGTCCGTGCATTGCGCTGCGGCCGCAGCAACCTGCTCTTCCTTGGTGACATCCAGAGCGATGGCGACAACCTTGTCGCCGAACTCGTCAACCAGGTGCTGGGCCGAGGCGGCGTTACGCGCACCGGCATAGACCTTGGCTGCGCCTTGCCCGATCAGGGCACGGACGAAGGCTTCGCCGATGCCGCGGTTCGCGCCCGTGACGATGGCCACGCTGTTAGCGATATCCATGGTTCAGGCTCCGACTTTGTACAGGGCGTCGTGCGGCTTCTTCGCCGCGCGAACCAGTTTGGACGGGTCCGGCGTGATCATGCCTGCACCCCAGTTTTCGGCCGATGCGCTGTCATGGTTCCATTCCCAAACGAGCGTGCGGCGGGCGATTTTCCACGCGCCGTCACGCTTTTCGAACTGGTCGATAGCGCGGGCCAGCGTGAAGGTGTCCAGCTCTTCGCCGTCCTTCTTCTTCATGCGGGCGAA
>NZ_JSYD01000142.1:0-9941 GCF_054824005.1 Brevundimonas sp. GN22
AGACACCGCCCTTGATGGTCCAGGCGTCATTCAGCGTATAGACGCCGTACAGACGCGGGCTGAAGTGGTTGCCAAAGACTTCGTGGTCGTCAAAGCGGATCCCACCGGTCAGGGCAAAGGCTTCGGTCGCTTGCCAGGTATCTTCGGCAAACAGCGAATACATGTTGTGGTCCTGGGCCTTGCCGCCCTGACCGGATTCCAGACCGAAGACGCCGTCCGTCAACTCGCCGCGAATGACCTGTGCGCCCACGACGACGCGGTGCTCGCCGTGCCAATTGCGGATCAGGTTCATCTGCGCATCCAGCGTCAGTTGCTCGCTTTCCAGCGTGCGTTGCGGGCGGGGCAGGAAGGACTTGAGCTGCTGGAGTTGCGCCGGGCTGAGGTTGGCCTGCATGACCGCCAGCTTGGTGGCTTCGGACAGGTTGTTCCACGCGTTGGCGTTGTTGTAGCCCATAGCGCGGCCGGGAGCGCAGTAGCCGGTGGCCGCAAGAGTGCCGCCCATGTTTACGCAGGCGGCGTTCCACAGACCTTGAACTTGCTGACGCTCGGCCACCGAGAAGGGCAGGGTGCGGCCCTCGTTATGGGTCGAGACATGCGACAGCGACACGCGTGTCGAGCCGAACGACCACTGGCCTTCGTGGGTGAGGGCAATGGCGTTACGGGTGAACTCCTGCGACGGGGCATAGCCGGCGCGCGGTTCAACGCGGCCGTTACTGCCTATACGCAGCATAGCGCCATAGTTATCGACGGTGCCGACCGGATATTCCTCGACACCCTCGTCGTTCAGGCGGATGGCGTTGTCGTAGGACTGTTTGGAAGCGTCGTAGTCGAGGGTGATGGTTTGGCTGGCCGTCGGGGTAAAGGTCAGGGTCAGGCCGCCGGCGATGTTTTCATTGTCGACAGTCTTGCCCCCGCCGCCAAAGCCAAGGGCGCGGTCGATAGTGTTGCCGTTGGGGTCCTGAACCGTCCCGTAGATCGGGTTTGAGGCATCGCGTTCGTAGTAGCTGCCGCGCACACTGAGGTTCAGCAGGCCTTTGACCAGAGGGCCGTTGGCATACAGGTCATAGGTCGCGTCGTCGCCGTACTGGTCGTCCATCTGGAAGGTCTGGCCGACCGTCAGGGAGCCGGACCAGCGGTCGGGCGATCGCTTGGTGATGATGTTGATCACGCCGCCCATGGCGTCCGCGCCATACAGGGTCGAGGCCGGACCGCGGATGACTTCGACACGTTCGACCGCGGCAAGCGGCGGGATGTGGTTGAACTGGTTGCCGCCGAAATTGTTGGGATAGATGTCGCCGTGGTTATTCTGGCGACGGCCATTGATGAGGACCAGCGTATAGTCCGAGCCCATGCCGCGCATGGAAATAGTGCCCTGACCGGTCTTGTCGCGTGTCTCGCCGATATCGACACCCTCAAGATCGCGTACGGCGTCCAGAAGAGTGATGTAGGGGCGCTGGGACAGTTCCTCGGCGCTAATGACGCTGATGCTGGCAGGGGCATCCACGATCTTCTGCTCATAGCCTGCGGCGGTCACGACGATGTCGCTGACGCGGGTTGGCTCCTGCTGGTCCAGCGACTCCGCCACAGCCGTTGGGCTGATACCCATCGCGCTTGCCGCGAGGGCACTGGCAGCGAGTAGGCGGGTACGGCGCGAGAACTTCTGGACGGTCATGGATGTCCCAATCAACTTTTGAGAATGCCTCTCAACTAGTTTTGCAAACGATTTGCAATAACGTCAGGGGCGATGCGACAACCTGCCACAGCAATCGGGACGACGTCGGTGTCAACGCGCCCTCTGGTGCGGCGCAAGGCAAAGCCATACAAGGGTAGCTATGACCTTGATCGATATCCTGATCCTTGTTGCCATCGGCGGCGTGGCCATCACGCTGGGCTTTGGCATTTTCGGCCTGTATCGCAACACCGATGCCTCGCGGAACCGCTCCAACAAGCTGATGCGCCTGCGTGTGGTGCTTCAAGCCGCGGCAATCATCCTGCTGATCATCGGTATGGCGATCAAATCGGCCCATTCGGGCTGAATACAGTCAACGCGAGCGAGGAGGGGCCGATGGTCACGCTCAACAAGATCTACACCCGCACCGGCGACAAGGGTACGACCCGACTGGCCACCGGCGAGGAGGTCTCAAAGACCGGCCCCCGTGTCTCGGCCTATGGCACTGTTGACGAACTCAACGCTGTCATTGGCGTGGCCCGTCTGCACAGCGGGCAGAACGACCGTATCGATGCCATGTTGGGGCGCATCCAGAACGAACTGTTTGATCTGGGAGCCGACCTGGCCACCCCGCTGGAGCCTGCGCCCAAATGGGAGGCCCTGCGCATCATCGCCTCGCAGGTCGAGCGACTTGAGCAGGAAATCGACTGGATGAACGAAAGCCTCAAACCTCTGGACAGTTTTATCTTGCCCGGTGGTTCGCCGCTTTCGACCTATCTGCATGTCGCGCGCACCGTCTGCCGCCGCGCCGAGCGTGACACAGTGGCGATGATCGAGGCGGGTGAACAGATCAACACCGAAGCGATGAAATACTTGAACCGCCTTTCGGATCACCTGTTCGTGGCGGCCCGTCGGGCCAATTCCAACGGGGCCGACGACATCAAATGGGTGCCCGGCGCGACCCGCTGATCGGCGACGAACACAAAAAAGGGCTGCGACGCGCGATGTGTCGCAGCCCTTTTTTCGTTTCCATACAGATCAGTCTTTGGTCAGCGCTTCGACGCGGGCGCGCTCGGCGTCGGTCGCGGCCTTCTTGGCGCGATTATAGGCGGCCAGTTGGGCTTCCTTGTCGACCAGATCCTTGTTCATGGCCGCCGAGGCTTCGGCACGGGTTACGCCTTCGGCGCGTCCGGTGATGTCCGGGATATAGATCGGCTGGGCGCAGGTGCGCGTTTCCAGATCGTACCACCAACCCTTGTCTGCGCACCGGTCACCCGGATCGACCCAGACACGTTGCAGCACAAAGACGCCGAGCAGAGCGAGGGTGAACACGCCTGCAAAAATGATCGACAACCGGCGAAAGGTCAAAAAGCGCTTCATATCGGGACCTATAGATCAAAAATCAGCTATTGGAATGGCCGAACTTCACCCTAGGTTACGTTGACAGGCGCGGGCGTACAGTCCAATCCCTCCCCAAACTTTCGACGATCAAGTGGATAGTCTCATGAAGATACTCGTCCCGGTGAAACGGGTGATCGACTCCAACGTGAAGGCCCGCGTCAAGGCGGACCAGACCGGCGTTGATCTGGCCAATGTTAAGATGAGCATGAATCCCTTCGACGAAATCGCCGTCGAAGAGGCAGTTCGTCTGAAGGAAGGCAAGGAACACCACGCTGCTGGCACTGCCACCGAGATCGTGGTCGTCTCCATCGGCGTGACCCAGGCTCAGGAAACCATCCGTACGGCTCTGGCCATGGGTGCGGACCGCGGCATTCTGGTTCAGTCGGACGCCGACCTCGAGCCGCTGGCCGTTGCCAAGCTGCTGAAGGCTGTGGTTGCCGAAGAGCAGCCGGACCTGATCCTGATGGGCAAGCAATCGATCGACGGCGACAACAACGCTGTTGGCCAGATGCTGGCCGCTCTGCTGGACTGGCCGCAAGCCACGTTCGCCGGCAAGCTGGTCATCGACGGTGGCAAGGCTACCGTGACCCGTGAAGTCGATGGCGGTCTGCAAACCGTAGCTGCCGAGCTTCCGGCTGTGGTCACCGTTGACCTGCGCCTGAACACCCCGCGCTACGCTTCGCTGCCGAACATCATGAAGGCCAAGAAGAAAGAGATCGTCACCAAGTCCGTCGCCGACTACGGCGTGGACGTGGCCGATCGTCTGAAGGTCCTCAAGGTCACCGAACCGGCCAAGCGTTCGGCTGGTATCAAGGTCGCTGACGCTGCCGAACTGGTGGCCAAGCTCAAAGACGCAGGTGCTCTGTAATGGCTGTTCTCGTTATTGCTGACCACGACGGTTCGATCGTTCGTGACACCACCCACAAGACCGTAACCGCTGCCAAGGCTATCTCGGGCGACGTGGACGTACTGGTTCTGGGTCAAGGCGCATCGGCGATTGCCGACGCTGCTGCCAAGATTGACGGCGTGCGTAAGGTCCTGCTGGCCGAAGGCGCTGGCGTGGCTCAAGGTCTGGCCGAAGCTGTAGAAGCGACCGTTGTGCCGCTGGCTGCTGGCTACGACGCCATCCTCGTTCCGGCCAACACCGACGGCAAGAACTACGCTCCGCGTATCGCGGCCAAGTTGGACGTGGCTCCGATCTCGGACATCGTGGAAGTCGTTTCGGCTGACACCTTTGTTCGCCCGATCTACGCCGGTAACGCTCTGGAGACCATCCAGACCGCTGACGCCAAGAAGGTCATCACCGTTCGTCCGACCGCATTCGCCGCTGCTGGCGAAGGTGGCTCGGCTTCGGTTGAAACCGTCGCCGCTGCCGAAGCTCCGAAGACCACCTTCGTCTCCGAAGAAATGGTCAAGTCGGACCGTCCGGAACTGGGCGCTGCCAAGATCGTCGTCTCGGGCGGTCGCGCTCTGGGTTCGGCCGAAGAGTTCGCTGCTGTCATCGAGCCGCTGGCCGACAAGCTGGGCGCTGCTGTCGGTGCCTCGCGCGCTGCGGTCGACGCCGGCTATGCTCCGAACGACTACCAAGTCGGTCAGACCGGCAAGGTCGTGGCTCCGCAGCTGTACATCGCTGTGGGCATCTCGGGCGCTATCCAGCACCTCGCCGGTATGAAGGACTCCAAGATCATCGTCGCCATCAACAAGGATGCCGACGCGCCGATCTTCCAGGTGGCCGACTACGGCATCGTAGGCGACTACAAGACGGTCGTTCCGGAACTGATGGCGGCTCTGGGCTAAGCCCGAACCCCTCCATGTTTCAAAAGCGCCCCGGCCGGAAACGGTCGGGGCATTTTTTATTGTTGCTCAACCAATGCCGGATCGAGGCGGCTCAGGATGTCGCGTGCGCTATCCTGATTGCCGACGTTGGCCGTGAAGGTGAATGGCCCGCTCTTGAAGGTGAAGTGCAGATTGACCGTCCTGAAGGCGGCCAATGTTCGGACCGACTGGATTTGCGCCAACGGCACCCGACGACGTTTCAAAACGCGGTATTCCAGATAATCCGGCCCGATCACCAAAACCGGATTGAGACTGTTCGAAGCGACCGCCAGCCACGGGGATATCCCTTTGATGCCGGTAAACGTTGCCAGCACCGTTACGTCAGTCGATCCGTGCGGGGTGGCGGGTGGCGGAATGGCCGGTCTGCGCCACTTTGCTCGGAGCCTTCTGACGATCCACCACAGCAATAGAGCCAGAAGAGCGAGGTTCAGGACAATCAGGACAACGGACGAAAAAGGCGGTGTAGGCACGGGGGGGGGATGCTCCAGTACGCCGAACTGGGTCGGACCTTGGCACCGCGTCGGGGACAAGGCAAACAGGCACCATGACCGCCCGTATCCCCGTCAAACTCACCCCCCGCTCCGCTAAGGACCAGATCGAAGGTTGGGACGTCGATCCGGAAGGGCGTCCGGTGCTGAAGGTGCGGGTGAGGGCTCAACCCGTTGAAGGCGAGGCGAACGAGGCGCTGGTACGCCTGTTGGCCAAGATGCTGGGTGTGCCGCGCCGTAACGTGAATCTGGCACGGGGTGGCCAGTCCAGATTGAAGATGATTGAGGTTACAGACCTCAGCGATGAAGAAGTGCGCGAAAGATTGCTTAAGGGCTGAATTCGGCCTTTACAGCCTGGCCGTAACGATCCTCTATGACCGCCGTTGTCTGCCCGCAGACTGCGGGTGCGAGGGGGTTCGCCCATGTTTGTAAATCGTTTGCGGGGCCCCAGCCTCGCTATCCTTTCATGCGCCATGGGCGCGCTGATGCTGACAGCCTGTGCCTCGACGGGGCAGGCTTCGTCGTCGGGAACATCGGCCAGCGCCGACACGGCCCGTCCGGCAAAGCCTATGGCCGCAGGACTGGCCAGCGCTTCGGACCTTAATCCCTATCCTTCGACCTACCGACCCCTGCAGCAGCAGAACATGGCTATCGTCGGAGCCACGGTCTTTGACGGCGCGGGCCGCAAGATTGAGAACGGCGTCGTGGTTGTGACCGACGGTCGGATTGCCGCTGTCGGCGATGCTTCCACTCCGGTTCCGCAGGGCCATCAGGTCGTAGACGCGCGCGGCCGTTTTGTCTCGCCGGGCATCATCGACATTCACAGCCACCTCGGCGTCTATCCGTCGCCGGGCGTGACGGGCATGAGCGACGGCAACGAAGCCACCAATCCGAACACGGCTCAGGTGTGGGCCGAGCACTCGGTCTGGCCTCAGGATCCGGGCTTCAATGCCGCCCGCGCTGGCGGCGTGACGACCCTCCAAGTTCTTCCGGGCTCGGCCAACCTGTTCGGTGGTCGTGGCGTGACGCTGCGCAATGTGCCGGCTACCACCATGCAGGCCATGAAGTTGCCGGACGCGCCTTATGGTCTGAAGATGGCCTGTGGCGAGAACCCGTCGCGCGTCTATGGCAGCCGTAACCAGTCGCCCGCCACGGGGATGGGCAATATGGCCGGCTATCGCGCAGCCTTCATCGCCGCGCAGGACTATCGCGAGAAGTGGGAGAAGTACCGCGAAACCGGTCAGGGCACCCCGCCGACCCGCAATCTCCAGCTGGAAACCATCACTGGTGTTCTGGACGGCTCGATCCTCGTTCAGAACCACTGTTACCGCGCCGATGAAATGGCGTTGATGATGGATTTGGCCAAGGAGTTCGGCTTCAAGATTCGCGTCTTCCACCACGCTATCGAGGCCTATAAGCTGGCTCCGCAGTTGGCTCAGAACGGCATCTGCGCCGCGATGTGGACCGGCTGGTGGGGCTTCAAGATGGAAGCCCTGGACGGCATCGAAGAGAATGCGGCCATCGTTGATGCCGCGCCGAACTCGTGTGCCGTTATCCACTCGGACGACCAGGAACTGATCCAGCGCCTCAATCAAGAGGCCGCCGCATCGCTTTCGGCAGGTCGCCGTGCGGGTCTGAATATTCCCGAGGAACGCGCCATCGGCTGGATCACGCTGAACGCAGCCAAGGCTATCGGCATCGATAATCAGACCGGCTCGCTCGAAGTCGGAAAGCGCGCGGATGTGGTGATCTGGAGTGCCAATCCGCTGTCGATCTATGCCCGCGCCGATCAGGTCTTCATCGACGGTGCACTGACCTTTGACCGTACAAATCCGGCCTATCAGCCGGTATCCGATTTCGAACTGGGCCAACCGGGCTTTAACCGTCCGGCTGCTGGCACTGCTCAGGGAGCCCGCTGATTCATGCGTATGAACATTCTTATCGCCGCAGCGGCGGCCGCTCTTCTGTCTGCCGCACCGGCTGTGGCTCAGGATATCGCCATTACGGGCGGCAAGGTTCTGACCGGCACGTCGGTTATTGAAAACGGTACGGTGGTCATCCGTGGCGGGCGCGTGGTGTCGGTGGGTGCCGGTACGGCTCCTGCGGGCATGCGCACCATCGATGCGACCGGCAAGGTGGTGACGCCGGGCATCGTCGCTGTCGATTCCGGCATCGGTGCCAGCGAGGTCGGCTCCGTGTCGGGCTCGAACGACCTGCGCAACAACGCCAACACCCTGACAGCGGCCTTCGACGTGTCGTACGGCATTGATCCGTGGTCCTTCACCATTCCGACCGCGCGTCTGGGCGGGGTAACCCGCGCCGTTGTTACTCCGCAGCATGGCGGCTCGGGCGGTGGTCATAGCCACGACGATTCCGGCATCGACGACATGACCGCCGGTGCGGGTCACGGCGGCTTCCAGTCTCCGGGTCTGTTTGCCGGTCAGGCGGCTGTCATCAACCTCAAGGACGGGTCCAATATTCTGGTCAAGTCCAAGGTGGCCATGACCGCCCCGTTCGGGGAAGCCGGTGCCCGTATCGCCGGCGGTGCGCGCGGTGCCCAGTTCGTGCTGTTCAAGGAAACCCTGAACGAAGTGCGCCTTTATGCCCGCAACAAGTCGGCCTATGAGCGCTCATCCTTGCGCGACCTGTCGCTGTCGCGAGCCGACCTTGAAGCCCTGATCCCTGTCGTCGAAGGCCGCATGCCCTTGATCGTCACAGCGGACCGCGCCTCGGACATCCAGCAAGTCTTGCGACTGGCCCGCGAGGAAGGCCTCAAGATCATCCTCGACGGAGCCGCCGAGGGCTGGTTGGTGGCCAACGAGATCGCCGCAGCGAATGTGCCGGTATTGGTCCACCCGACCACCAATCTTCCGGGCAATTTCGAAATGCGCGGGGCGCGTATGCAGAACGCCGCCGCCTTGCACGCAGCAGGTGTTGTCATCGCGCTCAAGGGCAACGAGGGATCCACCCACCGCGCCCGTGACATCCGCTACAACGCCGGCAACGCCGTCTCGCATGGCCTGCCGTTTGATGCCGCCATCGCGGCCATCACGGTGAACCCTGCGCGGATCTTTGGCTTCGAAGGCCAGTTCGGCGAGTTGAAGTCCGGTGCCGCCGGTGACGTGGTGGTTTGGTCTGGTGATCCGCTGGAGCCGCTGTCGCAGCCTCAAGCCGTGGTCATCGACGGCGTGGAGCAGCCGATGGAGGCGCGCAACCTGATGCTGCGAGACCGCTATCTGCCCAATGCGGCAGGCAGCCGTCCGCACGCCTATAGTTACTAAGAGCCGTCACGGGGTCTAATGCGCAGGGGCATCCGGTCTTTGGCCGGATGACCTTTCGTTTGTGCCGGTCTGCGCTAGAAGAGGGCATGGCCAAGACCTTCTACATCGATGCCGACGCCTGTCCCGTAAAGGAAGAGGTCTACCGCGTGGCGCGGCGACTGAACTGGCCGGTATTTGTAGTGTCCAATAGCTGGATCCGCATCCCGCAAGAGGCGCTGATCACCCAGATCGTGGTGGATGCAGGCCCGGATGTGGCGGATGACTGGATCGCGGAGCGGGCAGGGGCCGGCGATGTGGTCATCACCAACGACTATCCCCTGGCTGACCGGTGTCTGAAGTCGCGTGCCGAATGCATCCGGCCAAATGGTACGGTGCTGGACGAGAACACAATCGGCTCGGCGCTTGCGGGCCGGATGGTCGGCGAGCACCTGCGCTCCATGGGCGTGGAGACGTCCGGACCGCCTCCGTTCTCCAATGCCGATCGCTCGAAATTCCTCCAGACGCTGGACGCAGCGGCGAACCGCGCGGCGAGGAAGGCCTGATGGCCGAGATCAAACGACGCATTCCCGATGAGGAACTGGAGTTCCGCTTCTATCGCGCCGGTGGTCCGGGGGGACAAAACGTCAACAAGGTCTCGACGGCGGTACAGATGCGGTTCGACGCCAAAAACTCGCCGAGCCTGAACGACTATACCCGTGAGCGATTGATGAAGAAGGCGGGTAGTCGCCTGACGCTGGATGGAGTGATCGTGATCACCGCCACCCGCTTTCGCACGCAAGAGCGCAATCGCGAGGACGCCATCGAACGTCTGGAGCAGATGGTGGCGGAGGCGGCGGTGCGTCAGGCCTATCGCGTGCCAACCAAGCCGACCCGCAGTTCAAAGGAACGCCGCCTAAAGGCTAAGTCCACCCGCTCTGTGATCAAGAGCGGGCGGGGCAAGGTCAGTTTCGACTAGGGTTAATCCTGCGCGGGGCGGAACAGCAGGGCCGCGACCTGATCGTCGTTATCAAAGCCGATCACCCATTCGGTGGCCTGATTGGCGAACTCCACCCGGAACAGATCGACACCATCAGGCTGCCCCTTATGGGTGATGGATTTCAGATCGCCGAACTGGGTCAGCAGGCTACCGATTTGGCTGGCCTGCGGGCGCACTTTTTCAGCCACGTTGTCACTGAACATCGAGTAGTCGACGCTGCCCGACTTCAGACCGGCGATGATCTGGCGAAGGGCGTTCTCGGCCCGGGCGATATCGGGTGCCGCTGCGGG
>NZ_JSYD01000143.1:0-357 GCF_054824005.1 Brevundimonas sp. GN22
CGGTCGCCATCGAGATCTCGGCTCTCTAAGCCAAGACAAGAAACGACCTCGGGGCGGCCTTTCCGGTCGCCCCGAACCCTATTTTATTAAAGCAGGATTACCATGAAGAAGCTCGCTCTCTCGGCTGGCGTTGCCGCCCTCGTTCTCGTTGCAACGTCGGCAAACGCCCAGAACATGCTCAACAAGGGCCAGTTCAACCACTCGATCACCAACATCAACGTTGGTGCGGGCCAGCCTGCAAACAACCTGCAAGTTGCCCAGGGTCTGACGGTTCCGGGTTACCAGTTCAACGGTCGTGCTGCTTGGCACAACGTCGGCACGGTTGAAGGCAACAACGGTTCGGCTTCGGGTTCGGAC
>NZ_JSYD01000144.1:0-373 GCF_054824005.1 Brevundimonas sp. GN22
ATCTCGGCGCGCGTTCGAGCAAGCTCCAACTGGGCTTTTGCGTTTCGGACGGTTTCAAGGGCGTCAACCCTCATAGCCGCTGCGTGCTCTAGCGCCTTTTTCTTCGCCTCTCCGCTGGCATTGGCCGCGCGGCGGGCTGCATCCTCATAAGCATCCAGAGCCGAAGTCGCGGCTGTGCCCGTGGCCTTGATGTCCTTCATTGCCCCGCTGGCTTCGCGCGACTTGAGGGCCACCAGGCCGATAGCGACGGCAACAGCAGTGATGGCAATGCCAATGGGATTTGTGAGGAAGAACATGCTTGCCGCGCCAAGGCCGCGCATTGCGATCGTGCCCGCCAAGGCAGCGCGAGACGTGCCCGAAATGGCCGCGAGCA
>NZ_JSYD01000017.1:0-7942 GCF_054824005.1 Brevundimonas sp. GN22
CGAAGACAAACACTTCCCCCGCGACGTGCTGAAACAAGCCGCCGAAATGGGCTTTGCCGGGATCTATGTCGGCGAGGAACACGGTGGCATGGGTCTTGGCCGCGTTGAGGCTGCGGTGATCTTTGAAGAGCTGTCGCGCGGCGACGTGGCGACGGCGGCCTTCATCTCGATCCACAACATGGCCTCGTGGATGATCGACAAGTTCGGCTCTGCTGAACTTCGGATGCGCCTCGTTCCGTCGCTGGTGTCGATGGACAAAATCGCCAGCTACTGCCTGACCGAGCCGGGTTCCGGTTCGGACGCGGCTGCTCTTCGCACCACGGCTGTGCGTGACGGCGACCACTATGTCCTGAACGGCTCCAAGGCCTTCATCTCGGGCGCAGGTGCCTCCGACATTTACGTTGTCATGGTTCGCACCGGCGAAGAGGGTGCAAAGGGCATCTCGGCCATCGTTGTTGAAAACGGCACGGAAGGCCTGTCCTTCGGGGCCAATGAAAAGAAGATGGGCTGGAATGCCCAGCCGACCGCAGAGGTCGTTTTCGACAACTGCCGCGTGCCGGCCGCCAACCTGATCGGTACCGAGGGCGACGGTTTCAAATACGCCATGGCAGGCCTCGACGGTGGTCGCCTGAACATCGCCGCCTGCTCGCTGGGCGGGGCACGCCTCGCTTTGCAGACGGCGCAAGAATACGTCGAAGGCCGCAAACAGTTCGGCAAGCCGATCGGCAGTTTCCAGAACACCCAGTTCAAGCTGGCCGACATGGCGACGGACCTTGAGGCCGCCCGCCTGATGGTGCGTCGTGGCGCATGGGCTATCGACACGCAGCATCCCGAAAAGACCAAATGGTGCGCCATGGCCAAGCGGTTTGCCACGGACGCCGGTTTCCAGATCGCCGATGACGCCCTGCAACTGCACGGCGGGTATGGCTATCTGAAGGACTATCCGCTGGAGCGCATCGTGCGCGACCTGCGCGTCCACCGCATCCTCGAAGGCACCAACGAGATCATGCGCGTCATCGTCTCGCGGGAACTGGCCAAAGCTTAAGTCATGACGGTCCGGTGCGGCACTTCTGGTTTTCTGGCTCCAGATAGGGTTGTGTCGTCCGGACCGGACGCTGCCACGGGGGAGGCACAGTAACCATGACCGCACAGCCTATTTCGGCCTCAATCGACGCCGCCACCGCCGATCCCAATGCACAGCTCTGGGAGACATGGAGTGCCTTGGCCAGGATTTTTACCTTCAAACGGATGGTTGGCCACCTGACGCGGTCCAAGTCCGGCTGGGGGATTTACTCGGTCGATGTGGTCTCAACGCTCAAGGCCATGCCGATGGCGGTCGAGGGGCAACAGATTTTGGCGGGTCACAGCGATAGCGAACTGCTTCGCCTAAAGGCACTGGCTGATCTCAATGCGCGTCGCAACGACTCCATCTGGAAGATGGCGGCTCTGATCTATGTCTCGGGTCCGTTGTCGCTGTTTCTCGCGGGCCTGCAGCTTTCGCCGGCCTATGTGAAGGAAGTGCTCAAGCTCGGCAGTATCGGGTTCGTGCTTTTCTTCTTCACAATGCTGGCCTCGTTGGCTGTCTATTATTCCAACAATTGGCGCGCCCGTCAGATTGAATCGCTGATCGAACTGACCCTGATCGAGCGTGGTAATCTGTCATTTGTCACTAGCAATCCGTCCTGAGTATGCGGGAGAACACCTTGTCCGAAGCCGAAGTCATTACCCGCGTTGAATCTGGCGTTGGCCGCATCACCCTGAATCGCCCCAAGGCGATCCATGCGCTGAACCGCGCCATGTGCGAGGCGATGATCAAGGCGTTGCAGGCGTGGAAGTCGGATGATGCCGTGTCATCGGTCCTGATCGACCATGCAGGCGAGCGCGGCTTTTGCGCCGGTGGTGATATCCGCATGATCGCCGAAAGCGGTGCGGGCGATGCCTCCGAGGCCAAGGCCTTCTTCCATACCGAATATCAGCTGAACCATCTGATGTTCGAATACCCTAAGCCGATCACCGCCATTGTCGACGGTATCGTCATGGGCGGCGGCGTGGGCATTTCCGAGCCTGCAGACGTTCGCATCGCCACCGAGCGCACCACCTATGCCATGCCGGAAACCGGCATCGGCCTGTTCCCCGATGTGGGCGGCGGCTGGTTCCTGCCGCGCCTGCCGGGGCAGACGGGCGTCTGGCTGGCGCTGACGGGCGCGCGTTTGAAAGCCGCCGATACGGTCGCTCTGGGCATCCACACCCACTATGTGGCGTTGGACGTGATCGAGGCGTTGAAGGCCGATCTGCTGGCCAATCCGTCCGATCCCAAAGCCGTGGCCGACCGCGTGTCCGGCGATGCAGGCGAGGCTCCTCTCGCCGCCCACCGCGAGGCCATCGACCGCCTGTTCGCCTTCGATACGGTCGAGGAAATCTTCGCCGCTCTGGAAGCTGATGGCTCCGAATGGGCGCTGAAACAGCTGTCGATCCTGAAAACCAAGTCGCCGCAATCGCTGAAGGTGAGCCTTCGCCAAATCCGCGAGGGCGCGAAAATGGCGACCTTCGCCGACAACATGGCGATGGAATATGCACTGGGTGGCCGCGTCGTCTCCACGCACGATTTCCAGGAGGGTGTCCGCGCCGTCATCATCGACAAGGACAACGCCCCCAACTGGCAGCCTGCCGATATTGCAGGCGTCAGTGACGACATGATCGAGGCGCTGTTTGCCCCTCTGCCGCAAGACCAATCTTGGACGCCGCTGGCTTAATCAAGCGACGCCAACTCTAGGGAGTAACGACCATGACCAAGATCGCATTTATCGGCCTCGGCAATATGGGCGGCGGCATGGCTGCCAATCAGGCCAAGGCGGGCCACGAGGTCTTCGCCTTTGACCTGTCGGCCGATGCGTTGAAGCGCGCCGAGGCGGCAGGCTGCGAGCCTGTGAACTCGGTTGCCGATGCCGTAAAGGACGCCGAGGTGGTCATCACCATGCTGCCCGCGGGCCCGCATGTGTTGAAGGTCTATTCCGAACAGGTTCTGGGCGTGGCCCCGAAATCGGCGCTTCTGCTGGACTGCTCGACTATCGACGTGGAAACCGCTCGCAAGGTGGCTGCGCTCGCGACCGAGGCTGGCTACACCTTCGCCGACGCCCCCGTTTCGGGCGGCACGGCGGCGGCTGAGGCCGGAACTCTGGCCTTCATGGTCGGCTGTGACGAGGGGGTCTTTGCAAAGGTCGAGGCGGCGCTGGAGCCGATGAGCCGCATCACTATCCGCGCGGGCGACCATGGTGCGGGTCAGGCGGCCAAGATCTGCAACAACATGCTGCTGGGCATTTCGATGATCGGCACCTGCGAGGCCATCGCCCTTGCAGAAAAGCTGGGCCTCGACCCCGAGCGTTTCTTCGAGATCGCGTCCAAGTCGTCCGGCCAGTGCTGGAGCGTGACCAGCTACTATCCGTGGCCCGGCCCCGTGCCGACCGCCCCGTCCAACCGCAACTATGAAGGCGGCTTTGCCACCGCCATGATGCTCAAGGACCTGAAGCTGGCCCAAGATGCCGCCGCCAAAGCCGGAGCCTCCACACCGCTCGCCGCCCAAGCCGAGGCCCTCTACGCCCTCTTCAACAACCTCGGCAACGGCCACCGCGACTTCTCAGCGATGCTGGAGATGCTGCGGGGCAGCCAGCCTAAAGCCCTGTAAATCGACAACAACGAAACCCCGAGCCTTCAGAAAGCTCGGGGTTTTGCGTATCGGAGGGACTACATTTGCTGAGGACGTCGCCCCGCCTTGGCGCTACAAGGCGGCATGACCCTTATCGTTTTTAACAAGCCGTTTGATGTGTTGAGCCAGTTCACCGACAAGGCGACGGAAGGCTCGGAGCGTCGGACGTTGTCCGATTTCATCGACGTGCCGAACGTCTATCCGGCGGGGCGTCTGGATCGGGACAGTGAGGGGCTGATGCTGCTGACCGACGACGGGCGGCTGCAGGCGCGGATTTCGGATCCGAAATACAAGACCAAGAAAACCTATCTGGCCCACGTCGAGGGCATCGCCACCGAAGAGCAGATGGAACAGCTGCGCCGTGGTGTGATGCTGAAGGACGGCATGACCCGTCCTGCCGAGGCCGAACTGATCGACGACCCCAACCTGTGGGAGCGCATCCCGCCGATCCGCGTGCGCAAGAGCGTGCCGGATAGCTGGATCAAGGTGACGATTGCCGAGGGCCGTAACCGTCAGGTGCGGCGTATGTGCGCGGCGGTGAACCTGCCGTGCCTTCGCCTCGTGCGCTGGAGCGTGGGCCGCTGGTCGCTGGACGGCCTCGCTCCCGGCGAATGGATGGAAGTCGAGCGCTAGAAATGAAAAGCCCCGAACTGCTGGCGAACAGTTCGGGGCTTTTGCCGTTCAGGGCCTGAGCGGGGGACGGATCAGGCGGCTGCGCGGTTCTTGACCAGATCGTCCACCACGGACGGATCGGCGAGGGTTGAGGTATCGCCCAGAGCGCTGACCTCGTTCTCGGCGATCTTGCGCAGGATGCGGCGCATAATCTTGCCCGAACGGGTCTTGGGCAGGCCGGGGGCCCACTGGATTACATCGGGCGCGGCAATCGGGCCGATCTCGTTGCGCACGTGGGCAACGAGGGCCTTGCGCAGGTCCTCGGTCGGCTCGACACCAGCATTCAGCGTCACATAGGCATAGATGCCCTGACCCTTGATGCCGTGCGGGAAGCCGACGACGGCGGCCTCGGCCACATCGTCGTGCAGAACGAGGGCGCTTTCGACCTCGGCGGTGCCCATGCGGTGGCCCGACACATTGATCACGTCATCGACGCGGCCGGTGATCCAGTAATCGCCGTCCTCGTCACGGCGGCAGCCGTCACCGGTGAAATACTTGCCCGCATAGGTCGAGAAATAGGTTTCGAAGAAGCGCTGGTGGTCGCCATACACGGTGCGCATCTGGCCGGGCCAACTGTCGGTGATGCATAGGTTGCCCTCGGTCACGCCTTCCAGAACCTGACCCTCGGCATCGACGATCTGAAGCTCCACACCCGGTAGCGGCTTGGTGGCGGAGCCGGGCTTGAGGTCCGTCGCCCCCGGTAGCGGCGAGATCAGGATGCCGCCCGTCTCGGTCTGCCACCATGTGTCGACGATGGGCAGTTTGGAGTTACCGACGACTTCGTAATACCAGCGCCAAGCCTCGGGGTTGATCGGCTCGCCCACGGTGCCGAGCAGGCGCAAGGACGCGCGGCTGGATGACTTCACAGGCTCGTCGCCTTCCTTCATCAGGGCGCGAAGGGCGGTGGGGGCGGTGTAGAAGACGTTGACATTGTGTTTGTCGATGACTTCCCAGCAGCGCGACACGCTCGGATAGTTCGGCACGCCTTCGAACAGCAGCGTGGTGGCCGCATTCGAGAGCGGGCCGTAGACGCCGTAGGAGTGACCTGTCACCCAGCCCACATCGGCGGTGCACCAATAGACCTCGCCTGGGCGGTAATCGAACACATGCTGGTGCGTCCACGACGCCCAGACCATATAGCCGCCGGTGGTGTGCAGCACGCCCTTGGGCTTACCCGTCGAACCCGAGGTATAGAGGATGAACAGCGGGTCCTCGGCGTTCATCGGCTCGGGCGGGCAGTCGGGGCTGGCAGCATCGACGGCCGTTTTCCAGTCGATGTCGCGGCCATCAACCATCGGAACGTCGGCGTCGGTGTGGCGCAGGACGAGGACCTTTTTGACCGACACCTTCTCCAGCGCCTTGTCGACATTGGCCTTCAGCGGGACCTTGCGGCCGCCGCGGCAGCCTTCGTTGGCGGTGATGACAAAGGTGCTTTCGCAGTCCTCGATCCGGCCCGCGATACTATCGGGTGAGAAGCCGCCGAAGATGACCGAGTGCACCGCGCCGATGCGCGCGCAGGCCAGCATGGCATAGGCCGCTTCGGGCACCATCGGCATGTACAGGGTGACGCGGTCGCCCTTCTTCACGCCCTCGGCCTTCAGCACATCGGCGAGGCGGCAGACCTGCTCATGCAGTTCGCCATAGGTGATCTTGCGGCTGTCGGTGGGCTCGTCGCCTTCCCAGATGATGGCGACCTCGTCCTTGCGGGCGGGCAGGTGGCGGTCGATGCAGTTGGCCGAGACGTTCAGCACACCGTCCTCGAACCATTTGATGCGGAAGTCGTCCTTGTTGAACGATACGTCCTTTATCTTGGTCGGGAAGGTCATCCAGTCCAGGCGTTTTGCGACCTTGGACCAATAGGCGACGGGATTGTCGCGTGCCTCCTTCCGCGCTGCTTCATAGGCTGCGGCGTCCATGTACGAACGGGCAGCGAGGTCACTGGATACTGGATAGATGAGCGGATCAGGCACGCGATAATTCCTCCGATGATATCCTGTCGGCCTCTGGTTTTTCCGAGGCCGTTCAGGACTTAAAAGCCGTATTTTGCGAACAAGGTCAGGCGGGTCATATCGCCTGATAGATTGTTCTCGAGCTTGCGTTCACCGAACATAAGTTCGGCCCCGACATCCAGACCCGCAAGCGGGGTGTAGATCAAGTTCCCGCGAACGCTGCTGGCAGACTTGGTGACGCCAAGTCCGGTCAGGGATGTCGGATTGTCGATGGACTGGTGGGCCAGCATCAGCGACGAGCGCCAGCCCGGCGACCAGATGTGACGATAGCCGACGTAGCCGCCGATCACGCCGATGGCTTCCAGATCGCCGTTGGCGTCCAGCACGGCGTCGTTGGACAGGTTCAAGCCCAGATAGCGCCCGATGCCTTCGCCGCCGGTCAGGACAAAACGGATGTCGTCCTGTGAGCCGACCTTGATCTTGCCCGTCGCCGACAGACCCCAGCCGAGGACCGAGCTGTCGATATTGGCCGCCGGATTTTCGTGACGCAGTTGGCGGACAAGTCCCGACATCTGGAACTCGCCCCACGGACGGGCGACCAGATAGCGCGCGACGATATCGGGCATCAGATTGTCGTCGGACACGATGCGCGTGCCGCCGCCGAACGGGGTAACGGTGGTCTCGGGGTTCTCGACGGCGATGGCGAACGGGCCGCGCGTATAGCGCACTTGCGGCTGGCGGACGATCAGTGAACCTTCGACCGGACCGACATAGTCGGCGGTTTCTGGCATGGTGTTCAGGTTGACGAAGGTCGTCCACTCCTGACCGATCAGCCAGTTATCCACCGTGACAAAGGCCCGTCGCAGGGCGGGCGTGGAGGGGTTGGTCGTGCGCTGGTCGCCGGTACCGGGCAGGGCCTGGAAATCCATTTCCAAGCGGGCGCCGACCTTGTGGCCTGAGACGTTGCCATCAGCCGTCAGCCAGAAACGCGACTGGCGGGCGCTAAACTCGCTCTCGGCCCCTTCGGATTGGCCGCCGACAGGGATGGATCCGGGGAGGTAGAAGTCGTGCAGGGTATCGCCAACCGGGGGCGACCCGTCCGAATAGTCGCTGATCTTGGCGTCGGCTTTGATGAAACCGCCGAAGTTCAGGGTCAGATCACCGACCTGAAATCCCTTGGCGGGTGCGGCGGCAGGACGGGCGACCGGAGCAGGCGGCGGGGCTTGCTGGATGCGGATGATATCATCGGCCAATGCTTGCGTGCGGACCTGCTGGCTGGCCTGATTTTCACGGATAGCGGCCTTCAACTCCCCCAGTTCGGCCTCAAGCTGGGCAATGCGGGCTTCGAGCGCGGCCGAGTTATCCTGAGCCGACGCAGACGTAGCAGTGAGGAGCGCAGCAAACGCCACGCCGCCCCAAAGGCGGTGGTAAGCCATGATTTTCCTCCCGGTCCTGTCTTTTTTTGCAGGTCCCGAAGGCACTTTTCCGCGTCACACTGGTTTCTGACATTAGCTAATGGTCTAATCTCGACCAAAGTAGAGACCTGTCATTCTGTCGCCATGACAGTCGGGCAGGTGTCTTCGACATTTGGATGGAAGGACGTTCATGGACCGTATCG
>NZ_JSYD01000145.1:0-5950 GCF_054824005.1 Brevundimonas sp. GN22
CCGATATCTGCACCACCGATGCTCCGGCGAACTCGAAGGCCCGAACCGTTGCGGCGACGTGCAGGGCATTGCCGAACCCGTCCGCAGCATCGGCGATGAGTGGCATGTCACCCGCATCGCGCACCACATAAAGGGCTTCGGTTATCGCCTCGGGCGACAGCAACTGCGCCACAGGGCGGCCATAGCGCGACAGCGCCAGAGCCGCGCCGCCAACCAGCAGCGCGTCGTATCCCGCCTCAAGAGCCATGCGAGCCCCGAAGTGATCGAACACGCCCGCCGCGGAGATCATGGTGTTAGGCGCGGACACTCTGGACTGGAGCCGAGTCTCCAAGCTCTGGATATGGGCGGGCGCGATCATTGGCCGCCCTCCTTGTCGTCGTGAGTGCTCATCAGCGTCTCCAACCGGAACGCCGGATCGAACCGTCGCCCCTGATCGGCAATCTGCGACAGCCCCAGCCGCTCGTTCAGCGCACCGAAGGTCAGCAACTGGTCCGACAGTGCCGCCGTCGAGCCATCACGCTTCAGCACGGCCAGCAACCGCTCGGCCATGGCCGCAAACCCGCGCACCAATGATCCCGAGGCGATCACCAGACCAAACCCCAGTTCCGTCAGTTCGCTGGCACTCAGGGCCGGAGACGATCCCCCCTCGATCATATTGGCGACCAGAGGTGTGTCGGGAAACTCGGCGGCAATCCGTTGATAGTCCTCAAGCGATTGCGGCTGGTCGATAAACAGGGCGTCGGCACCGGCCTCGACATACAGATGCGCACGCGCCAGAGAAGCTTCGATCCCTTCGTGCGGAAGGGCGTCGGTTCGCGCGATCACCAAAGTATTGGCCTCGCGTCGTGCGTTGACGGCAGCGCGGACTTTTTCGGCCATGGTGGCTGGCGTGACAAAGGTCTTACCCGTCAGCGCCCCTGCGCGTTTGGGAAACGCCTGATCGTCGATCAGCACCGCCGAGGCCCCTGCCCTTTCCAAGGCGCGCACGGTGTGTTCGACATTGATGGCGTCGCCGAAACCGTTGTCGGCATCCACGATCAGCGGCGTTTCCAGTCGGTCGCGAACGCGGCGCGTGACCTGGCACAACTGGTCCAGCGAGATCAGGCCGATGTCGGGGCGGGCAAGCTGCGTATAGCTGATACCGCTGCCGGAAATGAACATGGCCTCGAAACCGGCCTGCTCGATCATCAATGCCGAAAGCGCGTCAAAGGCACCCGGAGCCAGCAACGCAGGCTTGCGCCGCAGTCTGCGTTTCAGGAGCAGTCCCGATGTGCCGGGGGCAGCCGTATCCGTGACAGGAACCCCGTCGATCGTCGCCATGGATAGTCGCGGTGCCAATCCCGCTACTCCTCGTTTCGCTCGTCCGAGTGTCGGCAATCTGCCACGCAGACACGCCGAGCGGGTCGAGATTGATACTGTGCAACACGCTAGGATACTGGTCGCGTAGGACGCGAATGCCCGACAAGTGCAGCTTACGTAAGCTATCGCCTGTCAGATAGATTTCCGGCAACGACGACAGCGCCCATCGAACCGACTTACAGCTTGTATCTGTTTTTCGCGGTGATCCGGCAACCCCTTTGGTCTCTCCCCAGCAGCGACGGCTTCAGTTCGCCCTTGGCGGTGCCCTGTTCATGCAAGGGCTGGATTCGACCGCCATTGTTCCGGCCCTGCCGCGCATCGCCGAGACATTTCAGGCACCTGAACTGGCCCCCCACATTCTGCTTGCGGCCTATTTCATCGGCTGCGGGGCCAGCCTGCCGGTTATAGGATGGGCTGCCGACCGGTTCGGTGCTCGTAAAGTGCTGCTGATTGCGATCGGGGTGTTCGTTCTGGCGGGGCTCGCCAGTGCCATGGCACCCGATCTGATCTGGCTGACGGTCTCGCGGTTTTTGCAGGGGGCGGCAGCGGCCACCTTGATGCCGGTGGCGCGGATGCTGGCTGTACGAACGGCACCGCCGCAAGCTTTGCTGGGGATTATCACCGCCCTGACGGCTCCCGCTATGGCAGGCCAGACACTTGGACCGGCAGTGGGCGGTTTGCTGGCGGCCTATGACGGCTGGCGCATGATCTTCCTCGTCGGCGTGCCCTTTGCCATCGCCAGTCTGGGCATTGTTGCCGTTATCGCGCCCGATGTCCGCCGCGAGGACTGTGGCCGGTTGGACTGGGTCGCCATGATTATGGGTGTGCTGGCCATGGCTTGTGCGGTCGCAGGTCTTGGGACATTGCGCGATGACGGCCCGCCACTACTGGTACCGGTACTATTTATCCTCGCCGCGATTGGCCTGGGCATCGGCTTTGTGCGCAAGAATCTGGGTTCGCCAACGCCGCTTATCGACTTCCGCGTCCTCAAAGACCCTACCTTCCGTCGCTGTTTCAGCGGCGGCATGCTGTTCCGTCTGCTGGTGGGCGGAACCCCCTTTGTGCTGGCCTATCATTTCCAGTCGGGACTGGAACTGGGCGCGTGGCAGGCGGGCCTTCTGATTACCGCATCAGGGGCCGGAGCCCTGCTGGTGAAGCCCTTTACCGCGCGCCTGATTTCCAGAGGCGGTTATCGCGGCACGCTTTTGTGGGCGGGCGCGGCTTCGGTGCTGCTGTTCGTTGTGCCTGCCTTTTCCGACTGGCGATGGCCGTTGGCATTGATCGCCGCCGTGCTGGTCGCAGGCAGCTTCGTGCGCTCGCTCCAGATCACTACCTTTGGCACGCTCTGCTATGCCGATCTGCCGCCGCAGTCCGCCGGATCGGCCAGCGTGTTGAGCAGCATCGCCCAACAGCTTTCCCATGCGCTGGGCGTCGCTCTGGCAGCCGGAGCAATGGCGGTTACGACCGTCGCCGGCGCGCCCGAAGCCTGTGTGGGTCTGTCGGGCTATTTTGCCCTCGCGGTTGGGGCAGCCCTGTGCCTTCCGGTGTTCTTCCGCCTATCGCCGGATGCAGGCAGGCGCCTGCTATAGCCTGCCTCCCCCATATCTATGGCGCTAGGATCGGGGCGTTGATTTTCCGAGGATGACGACGGGCCGCGCTCGGCTCTTTTGTCATTTTGGGAGGGCTGACCCCATGCAACTCAAAACGGGCCTTTTGGCCATCGCCGCTGCCGTTTCTCTGGCCGCCTGCAACTCCGCCGAAACCGGTGCCGCAGCACCGGCGCAACCGGCAGAAGAAACCCCTGCGCAGGTCGCCGAACGCATCAAGGCTTCGCTGTCGCCGCAAGACTATGCGCTGCGTTTGCTGAAATGCGATCAGGCCATCAGCACCGCCAAGCGCGCGCATGACGCCGCGTTCGATGCGGAACTGACCGCCAAGGTCAAGGATGCGCCCAAGCTCGACTTCTTCACCCTGATCCGTGACGCCCGTGAAACCGGCGCGGACTCGAGCACCATCAACACCGCCCAGCATTCGGGCCTGCCGCTGCCGAGCAGCGGTGAACTGACCCCGCCGGAATACGTCGAACAGACCCGCGAGTGCCTGGCGCTGGTTACCGCCGAAGCCCCGACCAAGGGCAAACAGGCATGAAGACCGCCCGCACCTTCGCCATCCTGAGCGCGGCGCTGCTCGCCTGCGCCTGTTCCAAGGCCGAAGAGGCTCCGGCTCGGGCTACGACCGAGACCGATGCACCGGTAGCTACCGCCGAAGCCCCCGCGGCTACGTCTGCGGCTGCGGAAGCAGGGGACTTCCAACTGTCGCCGGATGGGGCCGCTTTCATCGCCGCACTCTCGCCCATGGAACTGGGTCAGGCGCGTCTTAGCTGCGTCGAGCCGCTGCGCACCGCCAAGGCCTGGCCGAATATCTGGAGCCCTGAAATGGCGGCCGAACTGGCCAGCGTGGAAGATTTCAGCCGCACCAAGCTGTTGACGTCAGAGCCGCTGAACACGCTGAGGATGGATCAGGCCCGCGCTATCATGGACGCCGGTCCCAAGTTCAACGCCAACAGCCAACCGACGGCGGAAGAGATCGAGGGCGTCGGTCAGTGCATCCAACTGGCCAAGCACTACGCAGCCGAACAGGCGGCGGGCTAAGATGATGCGGCGCGTTGTGATTGTGGGTTGCGTGCTGGCGCTGTCGGCCTGTGATCGGACGCGCCCGTCGCAGGACGCACCGGCGGGGCCTAGCGCCCTTTCGGTCGAGGCTGCCATCGACACCGGTCAATCCCCCTCGCCCGAAGCCGTTTCCGCCACGGCTTCGGCATCGGTCGACATGGCAGCCACCCCCGTCAAGTCTGAGGGTCAAGACGGCATCTATACTCCGCCCTCGGGCTCGCCCGAGCGGACCGCGCTTATGGACGCCTTGCGCGGGCAGGTGGAGGGCGAACTGGGCGGTCGGGCGGAGTTTGTGGTCAAGACCCTGCGCTCCAACGGGCAATGGGCCTTTGCCGAGGTCGAGCCTCAGTGGCCGGGGGGTCGCAGGATCAACCCTGCAAACACCCCTCTGTACCGCGAGGAGCCGGACTGGCCGTTCGATGGCCTGCACACCGAGGCCATTTATCGCAAGATGAATGGCCGCTGGCAGGTCCTGCACCACAGCATCGGTGCAACCGATGTGTGGTGGGTCGATCATTGCCACACGGTACCGCGCGGCATCCTTACAGGGTGCTGACAATCAAGGGCGGCTCTCTCACGGGGCCGCCCTTTTTCGTTTCGGCAACCGCGCGGGCAAGCGCGGCGTTAGGCTTTGCATGACCTCGATCAGCCCTGACGCCAAACGGTTCGCCGCTGTGCTGCATCCCATACCGCAGGGGCTGTGGTGCCCCGAAGGGCAGTTCTTTATCGACCCGCCGCGTCCAGTGGACCGCGCCGTCATCACCCACGGTCATGCCGACCATGCGCGATGGGGCCACGGCCATGTTCTGGCTACCCCCGAGACGCTGGCGATCATGGCAGTGCGCTATGGCGCGGACTTTGCCGGATCGACCCAGAGCCTTGAGTATGGCGAGCGGGTGAGCGTGGACGGGGTCGAGGTATCGCTGCATCCGGCGGGGCATGTTCTGGGCTCGGCGCAGGCGGCCATCCGGCACGGCGGCATCACCATCACCGCTTCGGGCGATTACAAGCGCCGCCGCGACCCGACCTGTGCGGGGTTCGAGCCGGTGCCGAGCGATGTCTTCATCACCGAGGCGACCTTTGGCCTGCCTGTCTTCCGCCACCCGCCCGACAGCCACGAGATCGGCAAGCTGATCCACTCGTTGCAGCAGTTCCCCGAGCGGGCGCATCTGGTCGGAGCCTATGCTCTGGGCAAGGCGCAGCGGGTGATGAAGCTGCTGCGCGAGGCGGGCTATGACGAGACGATCTATGTCCACGGCGCGCTGGAAAAGCTGAACCGTCTTTACGAAAGTTTCGGAGTCGACCTCGGCCCGTGGCAGACGGTGGCGGGGGTAAAGGCCGACTTCGCCGGCAAGATCATCATCGCCCCGCCCTCGGCGATTGCCGACCGCTGGAGCCGCCGCTTTCCCGATCCGGTCGCGGCCTTCGCTTCGGGCTGGATGAGCGTGCGGGCGCGGGCGCGTCAGAGGGGCGTGGAGTTGCCCCTCATCCTGTCCGACCATGCCGACTGGGACGAACTGACCGATACCCTGACCGAGCTTTCCCCCACCGAGGTCTGGATCACCCACGGGCGCGACGATGCCCTGTCGCGCTGGGCCGAGATCAACGGCATGACGGCGCGGGCGCTGCACCTCGTCGGCTATGAGGACGAGGACGACGAGCCAGTAGAAGAGGCCACCGCATGAGGGCCTTTGCCGAACTGCTGGACCGGCTGTCGCTGACGGCGTCGAGGAATGCCAAGCTGCGGCTAATCGCGGACCATCTGCGGTCGGTGCACGACCCTGATCGCGGGTGGGCGCTGGCGGCTCTGACGGGCGGCCTTTCGTTCAAGGAGGCCAAGTCCAACACCATCCGCAAGGTGGTGGAGGAACGCGTCGATGCGGAACTGTTCCGGTTGTCGTATGACTATGTCGGTGACC
>NZ_JSYD01000146.1:0-1005 GCF_054824005.1 Brevundimonas sp. GN22
GTTGACCGCATGACCCTCGCGCCGCAGCAGCACGTGCAGGCGGCGATAGCCGAACCGGCGACGCTCCTGCGCGAGGGTCCTCAGCCGGTCGCGTAGGACGTCGTCATCCGGGCGTGTCGCCTGATAGCGCAAGCTCGTCCGATCGACGCCCAGAACACGGCATGCCCGCCTTTCGCTCATCTCATAGGCGGCTTGCAAATGACCAGCCGCCTCGCGCCAACCGGCGGGCGTCACCACTTTTTTCCCAGCAGGTCCTTCAGGGCCACGTTGTCCAGCATCGCGTCCGCCAACATTCGCTTGAGCCGGGCGTTCTCGTCTTCAAGCGTCTTCAGTCGCCGAGCCTCCGACACGTCGAGCCCGCCGAACTTGGCCTTCCATTTGTAAAAGGTCGCCGAGCTGACCCCGTGACGTCTACACACCTCCGCCGTCGTCACTCCGGCCTCCTGCTCCCGCAGGATCCCGATGATCTGCTCTTCCGTAAACCTAGATCGCTTCATTTTGTCCGTCCTTCGTTAGGGCGGACTCTAACTATTCCTGGAGGAGTTTCAGGGGGTCACGTCAAAGGTGTTGTAGATCGCCGCGTGCGTGGTGAGAAATCTTTGCGCTGAGGCTTGGGATTTGAACCTCTGATGCTGCCGCTCTCGTCGCCGGATCGGTAGATGAGAGTTCTCGACACGGTTGTTATCTCGCAGTCGGCCGGGTCGGTGAAGATGCCGCAGTTCCAACTGCTCAAGCGCCGCACCGTACGATGCCAGCCCATCCGTTGTGATGGTTTCCGGCTCGACAGGTTGGTTGCGTAAAAGACGTTTGATCAGCTTCAAAGCCGCCTCTGTGTCCCGCCGACGCTGGACGATGACGTCTAAAACCTCGCCTTCGTCGTCAACCGCGCGCCACAGATACATGCGCCGTCCTCCGATCTTGCAGACCATTTCATCGAGATGCCAACGGCCTGTCGGAGGGACTCTCCTCTTCTTGAGCCGCCGTGCAATCAGAGGCCCGAACTTG
>NZ_JSYD01000147.1:0-548 GCF_054824005.1 Brevundimonas sp. GN22
AACACACGCACCGGATCACCCAGCAGCGCCTGTACCCCCGCTTCCGCCGACAGCGCCGCCACCACGCCCTTAGCCAGAACGCCCGCGAAATCCGTCATCGCACCCGCTCCAGTTCCAGCTTCACACGCCCCGCAGCCTCCGACGTATCCACCATCACCAGCGACCACTCCGCGCCCGAAAACCTCAGTCGCAGACCTTCCTCCAACCTAGGATCCGCTCGCGCCTCGGCCCTCAGCGTCTCAACCACCACCGCAGCCTCCGCCTCGCCCTTGGTCGTCCGACGTCGCGCCCCCAGCTTCAGCCAAACCGACCCGACCGCCTCATAGAAGACCGCCACGCCCCCCTGCGCCGTGCGCGTTTCCGCACCCCGCCAAACCGTCGCTAAAACCCTCAAAGGCGCACCACCCGATAAGGCGCAATCCACGCCTCCACCGGCGCAACATCCATCGCCTGCTCACCCCGCTCATACGCCCGCAGCACCAGCATCAGCACCGCTAGCCTCAACGGTGCCGGCGACGTCGAAGTCAGGCTCAACCCCACCTCCCCCG
>NZ_JSYD01000148.1:0-2263 GCF_054824005.1 Brevundimonas sp. GN22
CGAACACGTGACCCCCGCATTACGAATGCGTAGGCCTGACCCGTCTAGTCAACGCGACATCTCCTTCTTACGCACCTTAAGCCTGTCTAACTTCACTTTTCGCCACTCTGAAAGATTAAAGTCAGGCTTTCGGCGTATGTCTTCGTTCGGGTAAGTGCACCTGATCACTTCCAATAAATATTTTTTATCCTCAATATCGGCTTCGACGATCTCGCGTACTCGCGCGTCGGAAGCTTCTTCTTTTATCTTCTGAAGCTCAGCTACTTCCTTAATGCTTTGCTGAATACGGATCTCCCCTTCATCCCATTTTCGCTTGTCATCGGGCGTTTCGGGACCATTAAAGATGACTTCCATGGTGCGATGATTGATTTGGATGTCGTGAGGATGAGGGACCGGATCTGGGCGAGGCACGCCAGTTGCATCGCAACGAGCAAACTCTTCATCCCAGTGCCGCTTGTACTCGTAAAAGGTTTTGAACAGGTCAAAACGGTTTTCATACTCTTTGTCCTGAGCGGACTTCACAAGGTTGGCCAATGCGATCTGCGACCTGTGGCTTCCCTTGACGGCCGACACACCCAGGCTGCGGATTACGGCTTGAATCATAGGAAGCTCTACGATCTGTCCATTTTCTTGTAGTTGGATAGGACGGCTCGCCTCGATAAGAACCATGTCATAAAGGCTCGGCCCAGTTGCCGTCTGACGTTTAGGGCTCTTTTTCTTGCGGGGTCGTCCGGCGGGGTTTCCAGACTGGCCCTTTTTGAAGCGACTATGTTCTGGCGGTTGCCCGTAACCGACGGCTGGTGATGACTTGCTCATGACACCGCCTGCAGCACTTCTACGTCTCGTAACTCATCGAAGGTTTTTCCGTCTTCGAGCCGCATAGCTTTCTTGCCAGTCAATTGCTCAAAGCGACAGACGATGACGTCGCAATAATGAGGGTCGTACTCGATGAGGCGCGCTGTTCGCCCGCAGCTCTCGGCGGCGATCAAGGTCGTGCCGGATCCACCAAACCCATCCAAAATGATATCGCCACGCTTTGAACAATCCTTGATGGCGTCAGCCACAAGGGCTGTGGGCTTGACGGTCGGATGCATCTCTAATGCCTCGGTACGATCAGGGCTGATGCTGCTGATCCCGGCATAATCCCAGACATTGGTGCGATATCGCCCAGTGTCTCCTAAACCGAAGGTGTTGGTATGAGGGGCTGTGCCAATCTTATAAACGAATATCAGTTCGTGCTTAGAGCGGTAGAAGGTGCCCATCCCACCATTGGTTTTGTTCCAAACGCAGAGGTTCTTAAGTTCGGTGAAGACAGAAGATCCCGCGTCCATCAACTCGCGAATGTGACGCCAGTCCATGCAGACAAAGGCAATCGCCCCGTCACGACACCGATCGGCCATGGGCTTGAGGCTTTCGGTCAGGAAAGCCGTGAAGGCCGCTGGACTCATTTCACCTGAAGCCATGGCAAACTCACGGTGATGAATGCTACCAGCTCCACATACATGCCCGTCAATCGGAACATTGTATGGCGGATCTGTGAAGATCAGATCGACCTGCTCGCTTGAGAGCAGCTTGTCATAATCGCTGGGCTCGCGCGCATCCCCACAGATGAGCCGATGACGCCCTAGCTGCCAGACATCGCCTCTACGCGTTATCGCGGTATGAGACAGTCGCGGGATCTGATCTTCAGCCGTAGATGCGGAGGCTGGATCACTTTCACGCGCAAGATCCAAGGTCAGGTCCACCTCGGCCAAGGAAAACCCCGTCAGGGTGACGTCAAAATCCAGATCGATGAGCGCCTCAAGCTCAATGGCTAGGAGTTGCTGATCCCAGCCTGCGTTTAAGGCTAGTTTGTTATCGGCCAATATATAGGCGCGACGCTCTTCGGCCGAGAGGTGCGAGAGGCGCAAAGTGGGCACACTGGTCAAACCCAGACTTTCAGCCGCTTTGACGCGGCCATGTCCCGCGATGATTTCGTTGTTGTCGCTTATGAGGACGGGATTGTTAAAACCGAAGCGCTGAATGCTATCTGCGATCTGACGCACCTGTTTTTTAGAATGGGTACGGGCGTTTCCTGAGTACGGTTTAAGGTTGGCGGGGGGGAGGTACTGGATATCTTGCATAAGATCATCTTATACAAGATGCCCGGCTTAAAATAAATACCATCGGTTTTTAAGTGCGGCTATAGAGTGGACTAGCGCTGCAATCTGAGCGTTAGTGCAGGTGTCCCGCTCGGCCAAGCCGGGCTCGGATCAGTAGGGGC
>NZ_JSYD01000149.1:0-577 GCF_054824005.1 Brevundimonas sp. GN22
TGCCCTCTGGGCTGGCTACGGCTGGCTCAGGGGGGCTCTTCACCATCATTGACAAGGAAATCATCATGAAGATTAAAGATGCGCCTCTATACGGCGACAAGACGCTTTCTGAATGGGATCAGCGCTGGGTCCCCATACCGGAATGGCAAAATGCCTATCAGGACGAGCTAAAAAATTACGTAGGCCTGTACCGCTTCCTTCAGAACGGACGGATCTTGTTGATTGGTGTTGGCACTGCTGAACATGGGGCCTTGGCAAAACGCTTGTCGGATTATCGTCGACCTAGCCCTAGCGGCAGGCGTTGTCGTTCGGGCGAGTACATCTATGACAATCGACACCTCCTCGCTGTGGAAGTGATTGTCATCGGGGCTGTCGGAGACAAGGGTGCCGTGCGCCCGCCATCAAGCTTCCGCTAAGACCGCCTCAAGTCGCAATGACTGCTGGGCGACAGGGGCTCTAACGAGGTGACGTGACCCCCGTTTCTCATCCAGCCATAACGAGAGTCCGAGTTTGATCTGAGTAGAGATTGGTTGGGTTGGCAATAGGGCGGCCTGCGCAGCCCTCAACCAGCGCAGCA
>NZ_JSYD01000018.1:0-33176 GCF_054824005.1 Brevundimonas sp. GN22
GACAGAACCGGAATCGGCCGACCTGAATCGCTGGAGCGAGCGATCAGAGCCGGCCGACAGTCGAAGAAGGAGGACGGTGATCGCCCTCCCCTTTGACGGGATCAGAAGCGCTTGGTCAGCGACACGCCCCACAGTCGCGGATCGAGCGTGAAGACGTTGGTGGTCAAGAGAGAGTCATCGCTGTTCGTGAAAGCATCAACGATCGGCGCATCATCAAGCAGGTTCTTCACATAGGCCTGGATCAGCAGATCCGACTGCGGGAAGGCCCACGTCACGGTCATGTTGATGTTATCCCAGCCACGGATCTCGTCGTACTCGGTATTATAGACGCGGAAGTAGCTGTCTGCCTGACGGTAGTAGTCCCCACGAAGGGTCAGCTCGGACGACGAGAAGTGCCACGTATATTGTGCGCCCACATTGGCGGTCCAACGTGGAGCGTTCGGCAGCTCGTTGCCGGAAAGGTCAGCGGCAAAGCCACGGCCACGGTTCGGGGCGTCCTTCCAAGGGTCATATGTAATGCCCGTCAGAAGGGTGAACGGAATGATGCCCGGATAGTCTGGCGTGAACGAACCATAGCGACCGGCACTGCCGCAGAGCATGGCCAGACCTAGCGAGCCGAAGCTGGCCCCCGCAGGCGAACTCAACAGACGCTCGACCACAGCCTTGGGCGCGATACAGTTCGACGGTACTTGGACCCATGGACGCAGGACCACCCAGTCAGGATTGTCCTGGGTGCGGTTCATGATGTCGATCGATTCTTCGCCATCAGCCACGCGCGTTTTTAGCAGACCAAAGTTGCCGTCGATGCGGAAGTTTTCGGTCGGGCGCCACACGGCTTCAAATTCGAGGCCCATGGATTCGGCGTCGAAATTCTCGTTGAGCGAGATGCGGTCCACGATCTGGGAGACCTGATAGTCCTTGTAGTCATAGTAGAAGGCGGTGACGTTCAGGCCGAACGCGCCCGTCGGGCTGAGGTATTTCGCCCCGATCTCATAGGCGTCCAGATATTCCGGTTCGAACACCTCGGCCAGCGGTTGGTATTGCACCACAGCCGGGTCCATGTCCGCACGGGGCGGATTAGTACCACCCCCCTTATAGCCATGACTGAAGGAGGCGTAGGTCATCAGACCATCGAACGGCTTCCAGTCGAACACCGCGCGGCCAGTGACGGCGCTCCACGACTGTTCCACGTCCGGCAGAGCATAATAGCCACGGGCGACGCGGCCGCCGGTCGTCACGCCCACGCCATCTGCATCTTTATAACCCAACAGCAACTGGCTGGGGTAAGGGGTGGTGGTCTTATTGTCGTCGGTATAGCGCAGGCCGATGGTCAGTCGGCTCTTCTGGCCGATGTCCCAATAGCCTTCACCGAAGACAGCCCACGAACGGGTGTGAACCTTGTTGAGGCTGCGGAAATAGTTGTGGCCATCGCCCACCAGTGCATCGAGCGGGCTGTAATCGACATAGACGCACTCGTTCGCACGCGGGTCCGAACCATCAACGCAGCGACGGGTGTTGGTGTCGGTGTAGTTATCGTCCGGCCCGTAGAACCACTCGGCGAGCGCGGTGAACAGGTTGTTGAAGACGTAGTAGTCGTCCTGCGTTTTGAAATCGAGGAAGTTGGCACCGAGGCTGAAGTTGAAGCCCCCGTCATTGCTCGATTGCAGTCGGAACTCTTGATAAAACTGCTTGTTGTCGGAGCGGCTTAGATCGGCCGACTCCATACGGCGCGAGGCCCCGAGTTGCGGGTCGGTATAATAGCCACCCGGAGCGATGCGCGACGGGGCCACGACATCGCCCTTCAGCAAGCCATCCGAACTGTTGAACAGCTCGTTCGAGACGAAGCGGTTGTAATCCTGCGTCGCGTAGAAGTCGTCCTTGGAATAGGCCGTCTGCGAATAGAAGGTCAGGTTGGGCGAGACGTCATACTCGAGGTTCAGCTGAACCACGTCGTTCTCGGCCACATATTTCGGATTATAGGACGTCGCGATTTCGCGGAGGTTTTTAGACTGGGTCTGTCCGGCGAAGGGGTCAGCGTAGTCCAGCAGGTTGACCGTAATGCGCTGACCGTTCACGATCCGCGTGCCCATGCCGATACCCGAGGCAATGATCAGCTGCCCGAGGCCAAGGCCGTTGGGCGTGTCATAGGCGGCATCATTATAGAGCGAGCCGGGCAAACAGCCCTGGTTCATACGACCAGCCCATTCCAGATTGGTCAATCGCACGCTGCCGTAGGTCGTCTTGGTCGGATCCTTGGTGCAGAGCGTCTTGCCGGTGCGCAGACGGTCGTCATCCTCGGAGAAATGCTCCCAGATCAGGTTTGCACGGAAGCGGTCATTAGGCTCCCAGCCCACGGAGAGGCGCGTCGACCACAGATCGCGACCGTTCACCTCGGTATCGAGGAAGGTGTTGTGATCGAAGCCGTCGCGCTGGGTGAAGCTACCGGCAGCGCGCACAAAGAAAGTATCGGAGAGCGGTACGTTCACCATCGCCTGACCGCGCAGGGTTCCGTAGCTGCCGACTTCGGCCTTGGCCATCGCCTCGAAGATCGGGCTAGGCAGGTTCGGCAACATGTTCACCACGCCGGCAGTGGCGTTACGGCCATACAAGGTCCCCTGAGGTCCGCGCAGCACTTCGACGCGCTGGACGTCAAGATACTCGGACTCAAACAGGCGGTTACGCAGAAGCGGGGTATTGTTGAAGCTGACGGCCACCGCCGGATCGGACGAGGCGGAGATCGCCTTGGTGCCGACGCCGCGAATGGCGAAATTGTACATCGAGAAGTTGGACTTGGCGAAGCTCACATTGGGGATTGCGCGCAGCAATTCCGAGCCCCCCTCGATCTTCATCACATCAAGGCTCTCGGCGCTAAGGGCCGTCACTGCGATCGGCACATCGCGAATGGACTGTTCGCGTTTCTGGGCCGTGACGATGATTTCGCCGAGTTCAGTCGGTTCGGCGTCCTGGGCGGCAGCGACCTGAGCCCCGCCAGCGACCAATGCGATTACAGAAGCGGTTACAGCCCACTTGGCACCCACGCGATGAGCGAAAGCCATACGTTCAAAATCTCCCCATACAGGGTGGCGATTTGATCGGTGCCACCCTTTTATTAGCCGCCTTTCGGGGTGATGCGAACGGGCGGATCGATCGCATACCTGCGATATACCAATCCACTTGCTGACCAAACTGTCAATACTTGTTTACACCGATGTGCGTTGCCCAGCCCTTGATGTTGGAGAATTGTCGCAGGCGAAAAAGTCGGCCGCCCGCGATAGTTCGGGCGGCCGCAAAGTTGGTGCGTGATAGACGCACAACAGCAGGATCGCCGAGCAGGCGAGGATGCCATTTCCCGCACGGCGAGTTCCCGTTTGCGAAAACGGAAGCAAACCCATTCTGCCATTGCTTACTTCAATGTCAATATTGACGTAACAGCATTCTCTCTGCACAGTCGATTTTCCGGCGTGCGCACGTCCTCCCCCGAACGGTCAGCGCCATAGTTTGATGAGGCGGAAACAAGCGTATGGATGCGGACGTCATTGTTGTGGGTGCCGGTTTGGCGGGACTGGTCACCGCGCACGAGCTAAGACGCAAGGGCCGCAAGGTCGCGTTGGTCGATCAGGAGAACGCCAACAATCTTGGCGGACAGGCCTTCTGGTCGTTCGGCGGTCTATTCCTGGTCGATAGCGCTCAGCAGAGACGACTGGGCATCAAGGACAGTCTCGATCTGGCGTGGCGCGACTGGTGCGGCAGCGCGGGTTGGGACCGTCTGTCCGGCCCGATGGATCAGGACTATTGGGCGCAAAAATGGGGGCGCGCCTATGTCGAGTTCGCTGCGGGTGAAAAAGGCGGCTGGCTGAAACAGAACGGAATCAGCCTTACCCCCATGGTGGGCTGGGCGGAGCGTGGGTCGGGCCGTGCCGATGGGCATGGCAATTCGGTGCCGCGTTTCCACGTTGCCTGGGGCACAGGCACCGGCGTCTCCGAACCATTTGCCGACAGCGCGCGAGAGGCCAACCGTGACGGGACCCTCACATTCTATCACCGCCATCAGGTCGAGGCTCTGGTGGTGGAAGCGGGCCGCGTCGTCGGTGTACGCGGTAAGGTGCTGGCCAACGACGATTCTCCGCGCGCCGTTTCCTCCAACCGCATCCACGCAGGCAGTTTCAATCTGAGGGCCCAGGCCGTTGTGCTGGCAACCGGCGGTATAGGCGGAAACCATGAACTGGTCCGACGCTACTGGCCCGAGCGTCTGGGCAAACCGCCCAAAGAAATGATCACCGGCGTTCCTGCCTATGTGGACGGCAAGATGCTCGACATCGCGGAGCAGGCAGGAGCCCGCCTCGTGAACCGTGACCGGATGTGGCACTACGTCGAGGGCGTGAAGAACTGGGATCCGATCTGGCCGCGCCACGCGATCCGGATTTTGCCGGGGCCGTCACCGCTATGGCTGGATGCACTGGGGCAGCGACTGCCCTTCCCGGCTCTGCCCGGTTACGACACGGTAGCGACGCTGAAATACCTCCGCACCACGCCGGACATTGCCGAACACGACCACAGCTGGTTCATCGTCAGCCGCGCCATTCTGGCCAAGGAGTTCGCTCTGTCGGGCTCTGAGCAGAACCGCGACATCACCGATCGCAAGCGGCTGGCCGTCTTTATATCGCGCCTATCGTCAAAGGCTCCCGCCGAGGTGGAGGCCTTCCGCCAGCACGGCGAAGACTTTGTCACCGCCGACGATCTGGAAACCCTGGTCGGCAAGATGAATGCTCTCACCGAGCGCCCCCTGCTGGATGCGGCAATGGTGCGTCAGCAGATCGAGGACCGCGACGCACAGGTCGACAATCCCTACACAAAAGATGCGCAGATCCAGGGCATCCACAACAGTCGCCGCTATATCGGTGACAGACTGGCGCGCACCACCAAGCCACACCGTCTTCTGGACCCGGCGCACGGGCCGTTGATCGGTATCAAACTTCATACCCTGACGCGCAAATCCCTGGGCGGATTGCAGACCGATCTGTCCTCGCGTGTCCTGCGTCCGGACGGGTCAGTGTTCGAGGGCCTGTATGCCGCAGGCGAAGCTGCTGGCTTCGGCGGCGGTGGCGTGCATGGATATAATGCATTGGAGGGCACCTTCCTCGGCGGCTGCATCTTCTCAGGACTAACCGCAGGTCGCGCCCTGAACGAAGCCCTTTGAATAGCCGCAAAGCGGACCCTGAAATCTTCCATGTATCTGCGGGGAGGCAGACTCTATGGACGCATCCATTGTGTTGATCGGACTGCCGATTGCGCTGGGCCTCATCATGTTCGGCCTCGGACTGGACCTGACGCCCGCAGACTTCGCCCGCGTCGCCAAAAGGCCCAAGGCCGCAGCCGTCGCGCTTGGCTGCCAGTTAGTCGTTTTGCCGATTGTCTGTTTCGGCCTGTGTCTGGCGTTCAGGCTGCCCCCGCTGATGGCGGTGGGGATGATGCTGCTGGCGGCCTCGCCCGGCGGGACCGTCGCCAACCTCTATAGCCATCTGTTCAGAGGCGATGTCGCCTTGAACATCAGCCTGACAGCCATCAACTCTGTGATCGCCCTCTTCACCCTGCCCATTATCGTCAATCTGTCGGTGGCCTATTTCCAGCCCGGCGACATGCAGGTGGGCCTCCATTTCAGAAAGACCGTCGAGGTCTTCATGATCGTCCTCGTGCCGGTGATGATCGGTATGGCGGTTCGGCATCTGGCACCCCGCTTCGCAAAGGCTATGGACAAGCCGGTTCGTCTGGGATCGATCCTCATCCTGACGGTTGTCATTATCGGCGCAGCCATGTCGGGCCGTGAAGCTCTGATGGCGAATCTGGCCAGTCTGGTCGGGATCGTGGTGGCTTTCTGCCTGCTCAGCCTCAGCCTTGGCTTTATCATTCCGCGACTGCTCAAGATTGAGCGCCCGCAAGCTGTTGCCAGCAGTTTCGAAGTGGGCCTGCACAATGCCACGCTAGCCATTGTCATTGCGCAGTCGGTTCTGCAGAGCGCCGAGATGACGCTTCCAGCCGCCATCTATGGCGTGTTGATGTTCCCCATCGCCGCAGCGTTCGGCTTCATACTGACCCGTAACAGACCGGCTTGAACGCAAAGAGGCGGGGCTGATCCCCCGCCTCCTTCAATCAAGTGGCCTTGGCACCGAGATAGGCGTTGCGCAGTTCTGGCGGCACCTGTTCGTAAAGTGTGGGCGGCGGGATTTTCAGGACCCGTCGCGCTTCGTCCAGCGGCATCGCCAGTAGCACTCTATAATCCACGCCCGGCAGCCATTCGGCCTTTCGACCATCGCGCCAAGCCTTCCACACAGCGCGGGCACACGGATAACCGGTGCGGGCGCGCATAAACTGGATGGCTACCGCCGCCGCGATTACGCCAAAGCCGCGACTGCGGGTCTGGGGCAAGGAAAAGGCGACGACACAAGCCTCGCCCAGGGCATTGGCACCATAGCCGGTCAGGACGTGCCAGATATCGTGGACATCGCGCAGGCGGCGCGCAAACCATGCGTGCGGGTGAGCGGCTTCGATTTCGGTTTGCGCCGCCTTGCGGCTCTCGTCAGCGAGACCGTAAGCAGAAAAATTCTGATCTTCGACAAATTTGAGGTAAGCTCGTCCGACGCTGCCCTCTGGCAGTTGTCTTAACTGGTTATGATCCTGAAGAATTTCAGCGATCTCCACACGGCGGTAAGCTTCTTCCCCTCCTACGGGTGTTTCGAGCAGGCGTCGGTAGCCCCACTCGATCGAGCGCCCGACCAAAGCGTTCATTATTTCAAAGACTTGCTTCGTGTCGTCCTTGTCCGCAATCAGCTTTCTGATAGCTTTGGCGGCACGTATCGGTTGCAGTTGTTTTCTCGTCAGAGTTGACGAAGTGCGCGATACAACGGCTTTCTCTTGTAAGATTTCCGCGACGGAAACCTGAGCGGTAAGCGTCACCACTTGAAGTTCCTTTCGTTTTCGTGCGTAAGAAACTCTACCTACACGGATGTCATTTACATCAATGTCAATTGAATCGCAAGACCGTCCTCGCCGCCGCCGTCGCTCGCCCGAAGAGGCGCGCCGCGAGGCCCTGACCGAAGCCCGCGCCCTGCTTTTGCAAGGCGGTCCGGATGCGGTCACCTTGTCGGCTGTCGCCGGACGCATTGGTGTGACCCATGCCAATCTGATCCACCACTTCGGGTCGGCGGCCGGACTGCAGTCGGCCTTGATGGAGTCGATGGTCCGCGATCTGGCGGATGCCATTCAGGATGCCGTGGTCCGGTTGCGCACCGACGAAGGCGCTCCGATGGAAGTGGTGAGTGCGGTGTTCGAAGCCTTCGGCTCGGGCGGAGCAGGCCGACTGGCGGCGTGGATCGCCATGTCCGGTGACCTGTCGCATCTGGAGCCCGTTCGCATTGCCGTGCAAGATCTGGTTCAGGCGATTGAATCCAAGATCGGCAGCGCAGAACGTCTGCCGCGCAAAGCCATCGGCTCGGCTGTTCTGTTCATCGCTTTGACGGCATTCGGCGAGGCGCTGATTGGCGAACCCCTTCGCGACATGCTGGATCAGGACCCTGACGCCAGCCGCAATGTCGTGGCGCAGCTTCTGCCCGAGTTCCTCGCAAAGAACAGCACTTCTGCGGCTTAAGCCGCAAAGAGGCGTCAATTCGTCTCACCTATTTGTTTTAGCCCGCTCTTCTTTTTCGTCATCTGGCGATTTAGTGATCAGACACGGGCGGCAAGCTTTGTTACAGCAGTAACTCTCACCGTGGCTGCACAAGCTACGCTTTCTGCTGCCTATTTTCCGGCACGTGCTCTTTGCGCATTTCGTCGGCCATAGCATCAAGACGCGCAGGGGCATGCCCTGCACCCACATCTTAAGGAGACGCGCCCGCGGATGAACCAGGCCACGCTGCTGCTGATACCCTTCGCTACCCCTTTCATTGCAGCAATTGCGGCAAGTTTCTTGCCGACCAAGGCCCGCAACGCCGCCGCAAGTCTGTCCTCGCTGACCGCCCTGATTGGCGTCTTCTCTCTGTTGTGGCTTTATCCGACCGTCGCCTCGGGCGAGGTGGTCCGCTTTGCAGCCGAATGGCTGCCCAGTCTTGATGTTGCCTTCCGCCTGCGTCTCGACGGCTTTGCATGGCTGTTTGCGCTGATCGTTCAGGCTATCGGCCTGCTGGTTGTGATCTATGCGCGATATTACATGTCGCCCGAAGATCCGGTCCCGCGCTTCTTCTCCTTCCTGATGGCCTTCATGGGGGCCATGACCGGCGTCGTTCTGGCCGGTGACATGATCCAGTTGGTCCTGTTCTGGGAACTGACCAGCTTCTTCTCGTTCCTGCTGATCGGCTACTGGAACCACAGCGAGGCCGCTCAGAACGGGGCCAAGATGGCTCTGACGGTGACGGCGCTGGGCGGCTTGTCGCTGCTGGCCGGTGTGGTTGTGCTGGGCCGCATCGTCGGCAGCTTCGACATGGACATCGTGCTCGCCTCGGGCCAGATCATCAAGGACAGCCCGCTTTATCTGCCCGCCATGGTGCTGATGATGCTGGGTGCCCTGACCAAGAGCGCGCAGTTCCCGTTCCACTTCTGGCTGCCGCGCGCCATGGCCGCCCCGACGCCGGTCAGTGCCTATCTGCACTCGGCCACGATGGTGAAGGCGGGCGTCTTCCTGATGGTCCGCTTCTGGCCCGTACTGGCGGGTACGCCCGAGTGGGGCTATCTGATCGGCGGTGCGGGCATGATCACCCTGCTGTTCGGCGCCTGGGCGGCTGTGTTCCAAAACGACCTCAAGGGTCTGCTGGCCTATTCCACTATCAGCCATCTGGGCCTGATCACCCTGCTGCTGGGTATGGGCACGCCGCTGGCCGCTGTGGCCGCCATCTTCCACATCGTCAACCACGCCACCTTCAAGGCCTCGTTGTTCATGGCGGCGGGCGTGATCGACCACGAAAGCGGCACCCGCGACCTGCGTCGCCTGTCGGGCTTGCGCAAGCTGATGCCGATCACCGCCACTCTGGCCATTGTGGCTGCGGGCGCGATGGCAGGTGTGCCGTTGCTGAACGGCTTCCTGTCGAAGGAAATGTTCCTGACCGAAGCGCTGGAAGCCACTGAAGGTCGCGATCTGTCGCTGCTGGTGCCTGTTCTGGCCACCATCGCCAGTGCGCTGTCCGTCCTCTACTCAGTGCGTTTCATCCATCAGGCCTTCTTCGGACCCGCCCCGACCGATCTGCCCAAGACCCCGCACGAGCCGCCGCGCTGGATGCGTTTCCCGATCGAGCTGCTGGTGCTCACGTGCGTACTGGTAGGCGTCATTCCAGCCCTGACTATTGCTCCGCTGCTGAAACTGGCTGTGCTGTCGGTGCTTGGCCCCGAAACGCCCTACTACAGCGTCTCGATCTGGCATGGCTTCAATCTGCCCCTGCTGATGAGCGCTATCGCGCTGGTGGGCGGTACGCTTGCCTACGTTCTGCTGGGCAAGCACATCAACCGCGCCGAGCGCGCGTGGATCATCGGGCGTTTCAGCGGCAAACGTGCCTTTGACCGCTCCATGCGCTTCCTGACCATGACTGCGGAATGGACCGTTCGCCAACTGGGATCACGCAAACAGCAGTCGCGTATCCGGACGCTGGTGCTGTTTGCCATTCTCGCGGCAACGGTCGCAGCGGGCGCAACCGGTCTGGGCTTTGCCGAGGCGGGCATAAAGATCCAGCGTCCGGGCATCGGGTTTACCATACTGTGGGTCATCGCCAGCGGTTGCGCCATCGCTGCCGCGTGGCAGGCCAAATACCACCGCCTTGCCGCAGTATCGCTGATGGCCGGTTGCGGTCTGGTCTCGGCCATCACCTTCGTCTGGTTCTCGGCACCCGATCTGGCGGTCACCCAGATGCTGGTGGAGATCGTGACGGGCGTCCTGCTGCTGCTGGGCCTGCGCTGGTTGCCCAAGCGTTCGGTGGAGATGGCCCCCAGCAAGACGGACTTCCGGTCGCGTCGCCGTCGCGCCGCCGACTTTGCCATTGCCATCCTCGCCGGTACCGGCATGGCCGTCATGGCGTTTGCCGTCATGACCCGTCCGGGCGAGAGCCATCTGGCCAACTTCTTCCTCGAGGAATCCTATCCGCGGGGCGGTGGCCGCAACGTGGTCAATGTGTTGCTGGTAGACTTCCGCGCCTTTGACACCATGGGCGAGATCACGGTTCTGGGCATTGTGGGCCTGACCATCTGGGCCTTGCTGCGTCGCTTCCGTCCGGCCGAAGAGAGCCGTGGCATTACCGAACAGCGCCGCGTTCAGGATCGCCACGACCAACGCCACGAACAGCGCAAGTCGGGCGATACGCTGAAAGAGACCATGCTCATCCCCGCCGTGGTGATGAAGTGGACCTTCCCCTTCATCATTCTGCTGGCGCTGCACCTGTTCCTGCGCGGGCACGACCTGCCGGGCGGCGGCTTTGCCGCAGGTGTCGCGATGTCGGTGGCGTTTATCCTGCAATACATGGCCGAGGGTGCGCGCTGGGTCGAAGACCGCCTGCGTATCCGTCCGCTGTACTGGATTGGCGGTGGCCTGCTGATTTCCGCCCTCACGGGTGTGGCCTCGTGGCTGTTCAACTATCCGTTCCTGACAACCTATTTCCAGTACGGCAGCCTGCCGTGGGTGGAGAAGGTGCCGATGGCAACAGCCGTTCTGTTTGATCTGGGTGTAGCCCTGCTGGTGGTTGGCGCGACCGTGCTGATGCTGACCGCTATCGCCCACCAGTCACTTCGCAAGGCTCGCGATGTCGAGCCGGTCCAATCAGCCGAGGAGGGTTTGTAATGGAGATCGTCCTCGCAATCGGGATTGGGATATTGACCGCATCGGGCGTGTGGCTGCTGCTGCGCCCGCGGACCTTCCAGGTCATTATCGGGCTTAGCCTTCTGGGCTATGCGGTGAACCTGTTCATCTTCGCCATGGGCCGTCTCAAGGCCGGTGCGCCCCCGCTCGTCAATCCGGGCGAGGTGGACACCTCTGCCTATGCCGACCCTGTTCCGCAGGCGCTGGTCCTGACGGCTATCGTCATCTCCTTCGCCCTGACCGCCCTCTATCTTGTTGTCCTGTTGACCGCGCGCGGCATCACCGGCACCGACCACGTTGACGGACAAGAACCCGAATGACGCCGTCACTACTCGAACATCTTATTATTCTGCCGATCCTGCTGCCTCTGGTGGCGGCGGCTTTCATGCTCTTGCTCAAGGAGCAGCGCTACAAGACCAAGGCGGCGCTTAGCCTCGCGGTCTGTGCCGCCCTGCTCGGCACCGCCCTACTGCTACTGCAGGAAGCCAGTGTCGGCGGCTCGGGGGGTGGTGACACCGCCCGCGTCTATAGCCTCGGCAACTGGGCCGCGCCGTTCGGTATCGTGCTGGTGGCCGACCGTCTTTCGACCCTGATGCTGGCGCTGATCGCCGTCGTCGGTGCGGCGGGCCTGATCTTCGCGCTGGCGCGATGGGACCGCGCGGGGCCGCGTTTCCACGCCCTTTATCTGTTGCTGATGATGGGCGTCAGCGGCGCGGTCCTGACCGGCGACCTGTTCAACCTGTTCGTCTTCTTCGAGGTCATGCTGGCGGCCTCCTATGGCCTGCTCCTGCACGGTTCCGGCGAGGCACGGGTCAAAGCGGGCCTCGGCTATGTCGCGATCAACCTTACGGCCTCGCTGTTCTTCCTGATCGGCGTGGCGCTGATCTATGGCACGGTAGGTGCGCTGAATATGGCCGACCTATCGGCGCGCATTCCCTATATTCCGGACGCAGACCGCCCGCTGTTTGAAGCCGGCTGTGCCATCCTTGGCGTAGCCTTCCTGATCAAGGCCGCTGCCTGGCCGCTGGGCCTGTGGTTACCGGGTGCCTATTCCGCAGCCAGCGCCCCCGTAGCCGCAGTCTTTACCCTGCTGTCCAAGGTCGGGGTCTATGTGCTGCTTCGCCTTTCGATGCTCATGTTCTACCCCGAGAGCGGGGCCAGCGCGGGATTTGCCCAGACCCTGCTGACGGTCATGGGTCTGGCCACCGTCCTGTTCGGGGCCGCAGGCGTCATCGCCGCCCAGCGTCTGGAGCGTGTGGTCGGTTATGCCGTAATGGCATCGTCCGGCACGGTACTGGCGCTGGTCGGCATGGGTCAGGCGGATGTACTGGGTGGTGCGCTGTTCTATATGGTGGCCTCGACGCTTGCGACCGGAGCCCTGTTCCTGATCGCCGAGATCCTGACGCGCGGCGATGACCGCGCATTCGCAGGCCAAGAGGCCTTCTTCGACGACGAATACACCGACCCGTTCGAGGCTGACGAAGTCGAAGAAGTTGGCCGTGTCATGCCGCGCTCGCTAGCCCTGCTCGGCGCGTTCTTTGCCTTTGCCGCACTGGTCGTAGCGTCGATGCCGCCGCTCGCCGGCTTCATCGGCAAGCTGGCGATCTTCATCGGACTTCTGAACGGAGAGGGTGCCCGCCAGCCGCTGAACTGGTGGATTATCGGCATCCTGTCCTTCTCCAGTTTTGCCACCCTGATCGCCCTTGTCCGCATCGGCATCGACGGCTTCTGGAAGCGTGACGAGAGCAATGCCCTGGCGGTTCGCAGCCCCGAGTTCGTGGCCATCGGCGGCCTTATCGGTTGCTGCCTCTGGCTGACGGTCGCAGGCGGTGCGGCGCTGGACTACACCTCGCACACCGGTGACTGGCTGACCCGCCCGACCGACTATGTGGCGGCTGTGCTGAAGGGGCGTCTGTGATGCGCAAGGTTGCTCAGTTCATCTTGCCCCATCCGCTGCTCAGCGTCGCCCTGTTCGTCGTCTGGCTGTTGATGTCGACGCCCTTTGGCAACGGTCACATCACCATTGCGGTGATCGTTGCCCTGCTAGTGCCGCAGGTAATGCAGGTGCTGGAGCCGGAACGGGTCAAGGTGGCAAAGCCCCTGTCGGTCGTGCGCCTGCTGTTCCGCCTTGCCGTGGACATGCTCAAGTCGAACTGGGAGACGGCCCTGATCGTCATGGGCCATCGCAAACGCGAGCGTAAATCGGGCTTCGTGCGCATCCCGCTGGAGTGCAAGAACCGCTACGCCCTGGCCTGCCTTGCCATCATCGTCACCTCAACGCCCGGTACGGCATGGGTTCAGTACGACCGCTATTCGCGCACCCTGCTGATGCATGTTCTGGACCTGCGCGATGAAGATGACTGGAAGCAGATTCTGCATGACCGCTACGAGAGCCTGTTGATGGAGATCTTCCCATGACCCCCGCCGCCATTGTCTTCTGGGGCACAGGCTTTGCGCAGGTCGTGCTGGCATTCTCCATGCTGCTGTGCGCGTGGCGCATCCTGATCGGCCCGCGGGCTCAGGATCGGGTTCTGGGCCTGGATACGCTCTATCTCAACGGCATGCTGCTGATCATGGTGCATTGCATTCGCACGGCCCTGACTCCCTATTTCGAGACGTCGCTGATCCTTGCTGTGATCGGCTTTACCTCCACCGTGGCACTGGCCAAATTCCTCATGCGTGGCGAGGTGATTGAATGATGACTATTCCTGAACACCTGCCCGCCATCCCGATGTGGGCAGCCATTGTGGTGACGGCACTGTGCGTTCTGGGGGCTCTGGTGGCCCTGCTGGGCAGTATCGGCCTGCGCCAGCTTCCCACGATGTACGACCGTATCCACGCGCCGACGCTGACATCCACAATGGGGGTGGCATGCATGGTCATCGCCATGTCGGTGTATTTTAGCTGCGTCGAAGGCTTTACGCTCAAGGCGCTTTTGATCGGCATATTCGTCCTCGTAACCACGCCGGTCACCATGGTGCTTCTCGCCCGCGCCTCGGTTTACAGGGACCGGGTCGAGGGGAGTAACAACGTCCCCAAAGACGATCTTTGACAAACCGCTCAAGACGGGCCCGAACCCAGGATCGGGCCCGTTTTCATTGACCGCCGGACAACGACCTTACAGATCATTCACTTGTCTTAGCCACTCGCCTCCATAAGGAATGCAGCCAACTGGCTTGGAGGCTAATGAATGCTCTCGATCACGAACCTGACGCACGTCTATTCCAATGGCACGCGCGCTCTGGACGATATTTCTCTGGAAATTCCGCGCGGTATGTTTGGGCTTCTGGGTCCGAACGGTGCAGGCAAGTCCACCCTGATGCGCACCATCGCTACGCTGCAATCGCCGACCTCCGGTTCGATCAAGTTCGGCGAGATCGACGTCATCAAGGAGCCGGAGCTTCTACGCCGCACGCTTGGCTATCTACCGCAAGACTTCGGCGTATACCCGCGCGTCTCGGCCTATGACATGCTCGACCACATGGCGATCCTCAAGGGTGTGACCGCCCGCAAGGAACGCAAGGACACGGTCGAGACCCTGCTGAACCAAGTGAACCTGTGGGGCGTCCGCAAGAAAGCCATCGCGGGCTTCTCGGGCGGTATGCGCCAGCGTTTTGGCATCGCCCAAGCCCTGATCGGCAAGCCGCAGCTGATTATCGTCGATGAGCCGACCGCTGGCCTCGACCCTGAAGAGCGCAACCGCTTCCTGAACCTGCTGGCCGAGATCGGCGAGAACGTAGTCATCATCCTGTCGACCCATATCGTGGAAGACGTGGCAGACCTGTGCCCGCGCATGGCTGTTCTCGCCGGTGGCCGTATCCAGCTAGAAGGTGCGCCGCTGAACCTGATCCACAGCCTCGACGGTCGCGTGTGGCGCAAAGTCATCGACAAGGAAGCGCTCGAAGACCACCGCGCCGCTTTCGAAGTCATTTCGACCCGCCTGTTCGCGGGCCGCACCATCATCCACGTCCTGGCCGATACTAAGCCGGGCGAAGGGTTCGAACCGGTCAGCGGCAACCTCGAAGACGTTTACTTCTCGACGCTCAGCGCCTCGCGCCGCGTCGCAGCCGCCGCCTGATCGGGAGCGTCTAGATGCTCGCCAAAATCGCGGCTTTCGAGTTCCGCTATCAAGTCAAACAGCCCGCCTTCTGGGTGGTGTCGATCCTGTTCTTCCTGCTGAGCTTTGGCTTGGTTGCAGCCAGCGACAACATCCAGATCGGCGGCACCGGCGGCAATGTGTTCGTCAACGCCGCCTCCACCATCATCTTCACCCATATGGTGCTGAGCCTGTTCTTCCTGTTGGGAACGGTGGCTCTTGTCGCCAACTCGGTGGCGCGTGACAGCACCACCGGCTTTGGCCCGCTGATCAATGCGACGCCGATCAACCGCTTCGACTATGTGCTGGGCCGCTTCTTTGGCTCGTTCGGCGCGGCGGCACTGGCCTATACCAGCATCAGTGTCGGCCTGATCTTCGGCACCTTCATGCCGTGGATCGATCCGGAGACGCTGCAAGCGCTGCGCCTCGGCGACTATGCCTATGCCTATCTGTTCTTCGGCCTTCCCGCGGTGTTCTTTACTTCGGCGGTCGTGTTCACGCTGGCTACGCTGACCCGCTCCATGATGGCCAGCTATGTTGGCGCAGTCGGTCTCATCATTCTGTATTTCGTAGTCAACGGCACACTGCTGTCGAAGCCCGAGATGCGCGAACTGGGTGCATGGCTGGAGCCGCTCGGCATCGGTGCCTTCAGCGAACTGACCCGCTATTGGACCGCTGACGAGAAGAACACACGCCTGCCGGAAATGGCCGGCATCCTGCTGGGCAACCGCCTGTTATGGACCGGTGTGGGTGTGGCCTTCCTTGCTGCCGCCGTGGTCTTCTTCAATCGCAGTCCGCGCGGCTCGTCCGAAAAGAAGCTGGCCAAGCTGCAAAAGACCTCGGCCAAGGCCGCCAAGAGCGCGCTTGCGGCCAAACCGCTGGCCTCCGGCAAATACGGCTTTGCCCAGTCACTGGCCCAACTGGCCGCCCGTACCCGCTTCGAAATGGGTCTGATCTTCAAGAGCCCGGCCTACATCGTCCTGATGATGTTCGGCTTCCTGATGGCCATGTCGTCCCTGCTGTTCGGCGGCGAGATGTATGGCGTGAAGACCTATCCGGCGACCCGCGACGTCATCGAGATGCTGCAGGGGTCGTTCAGCCTCGTCGGCCTGATTGTGGCTGTCTATTATTCGGGTGAACTGGTCTGGCGCGATCAGGATCGCAAGATCCACGAGATCGTGGATTCCAGCCCTGCTCCCGACTGGACCTTCATGGTGCCCAAGGCACTGGGTTTGGCGCTCGTGCTGATCTCAACCCTGCTGGTGTCGATCCTTGCCGGTGTCGTGTCACAGGCCATCCGCGGCTGGTTCAACTTCGAGATCGAGAAATACCTGCTGTGGTACGTCCTGCCGGGCAGCATCTCGATGATCATGCTCGCCATCCTGTCGATCTTCGTACAGGCCCTGTCCCCGAACCGCTTCGTCGGTTGGGCCATCATGGTGATTTACATCATCTCGACGCTCGTGATGGGCGGCCTTGGCTTCAACCACTACCTCTACAGCTTCGGTGACGGCCCTTCCGTGCCGACATCGGACCTGAACGGCATGGCGGGCCTTGGCCTGATCACCCTGCCGACGACCCTGTACTGGAGCGCCTTCTGCGTCATCCTTCTGGTCTTGACCTTCGCGCTTTGGCGTCGTGGGGCCGAGACCCGCTACAAGCCCCGCTTTGCCCGCGCGCCTCATCGCCTGAAAGGCACCGCCGGTATCATCGGTGTAGTGGCGGCTTTGGCCTTCGTTGGCCTCGGTGCACTGGTTTACGTCAACACCAACGTCTGGAACGTCTATGAACGCAAGCAGACGGTCGAGGCCCGCATGGCGGACCGCGAGAAGCAACTGCTGGCCTTCGAGAACCTGTCCCAGCCGCAGGTAACCGACGTCAAGATGAACATCGACCTGCGCCCTCACGAGCGCCGGATGCTGACCACCGGCAGCTATGTCATCCAGAACCTGACCGACAAGCCGCAGGAAACCGTCCACCTGAACTGGCCACGCGATACCAAGATGAAGATCGAGGTCGAAGGTGCCAAGCTGGACAAGGAATGGACCAAGCACCAGTACCAGATCTACCGCTTCGCCACCCCGCTTCAGCCGGGCGAGAAGCGCACGATCAAGTTCGAGAGCGAATACGGCCAGAAGGGGTTCGGCGTCGGCAACCTGATGACGGACATCGTCACCAACGGCAGCTTCGTCAACGACAAGGCCTTCAGCCCGTCCATCGGCATGGACCGTGGCGGTCTGCTGACCGACCGCGCCAAGCGTCGCAAGTTCGGCCTTCCGGCAGAACTGCGCATGCGCGACCTGAACGATGCCTTCGGCCAACAGTCGAACTACATCGGCGCGTCGTGGGTGAACTCCGACATCACCCTGACCACCGATGGCGACCAGACGCCGATCGCACCGGGCTATAAGGTTTCGGACGAGACGAAGAACGGTCGCCGCACCGCACGCTTCGTGTCCGAAGCGCCGATCCTGCACTTCTTCTCGGTGCAATCGGCCAGCTATGAAGTCGCGCAGAAGACCCACAACGGCATCTCGCTGGAGGTCTATCACCACCCGACGCACGGCGTGCATGCCCAGCGCATGCTGACCGCTCTGGAAAAGGGTCTGGACTACTTCCAGTCCGCCTTCGGCCCCTACCAGTTCCGTCAGGCCCGTATCATCGAGTTCCCGGGTTACAGCTCGTTCGCCCAAGCCTTTGCGAACACCATGCCGTACTCGGAAAGCATCGGCTTCAACGCCGATCTGCGTAAACCCGATGCCATCGACTATGTGACCTTCGTCACCGCCCACGAACTGGCTCACCAATGGTGGGCGCACCAGATCGTCGGTGCGAATGTTCAGGGTGCCACCACCCTGTCCGAGACGCTGGCCGAATACTCGGCCTTGATGGTCATGGAGAAGATGTACGGCGAAGAGCAGATCCGTCGCTTCCTGAAATACGACCTCGACAACTATCTGGGCGCGCGTGGTTCGGAACGTCTGGGCGAGTTCCCGCTGGAACGCGTTGAGGCCGGTCAGGGGTACATCCACTACCGTAAGGGTGGCCACGTCCTGTACCTGCTGCGTGACCAGCTGGGCGAGGAGGTCGTCAACCGAGCCCTGTCCAAGTTGCTGGCCGCCCACAAGTTCGGTCGTGCGCCTTATCCGCGCTCGGTCGACCTGATCGCCGCCATCCGTGCCGAGGCTCCTGCCGACAAACAGGGCCTGATCACCGACCTGCTCCAGAAGATCACCCTTTATGATCTGAAGGTGGCATCGGCGGGCGCGAGCAAGCGTCCTGACGGTCGCTGGGACGTGGTGCTCAAGATTGAGGCGCGTAAGCTCTATGCCGACGCCAAGGGCACAGAGACGGCAGCTCCGCTGGAAGAAGAGATGGAAATCGGCCTGTTCAACGCAGAGCCGGGTCTGGGCCAGTTCGATCGCAAGGATGTGGTCCTGCTGGAACGCCACACCATCCGCAGCGGACCGCAGACCATCCGTCTGATCTCGCCGACCAAGCCCAAGTTCGCCGGCATCGATCCCTACACCCGCTGGATCGACCGCGATGCGGACAACAACATCAAGGCGATCGAATAGGTCTTTGACCTGACGATCGGAACTTACGGGGCGCTCTCTCGCAGAGCGCCCCTTTCTTTTGCCGCGCGACGAAAAAAGCCGGACCTGTTCACACAGGTTCCGGCCACAGTTCTTACGCCGCAAGGCGAGGGAGAAGATGCCTTCTCGCGTTAATCGGAATGCAGGGCATTGATGTAGATCATAAGGTTACGTTGCCGCTTTCATTCGAAGACACCCATGGCCCCGCCCCTTCTTGCAATCCTGCTTGCTGTCGTCGGCCTATGGGTTGGCATGGGGCTGGCGTGGATCAGCCGCTGGCTGCCCCAGAAACGGTTCGTGTTGCAGAGCCGCCGCACGCTTGCCTTCGCCCTGGCCAGTGCTCTCGTCGGTGCGCTCTCCTGCATATGGGCGATGGTAACTGGCCAGTCGGCATCGGCAGCTGTGCTGACAGCAGTATTGGGCTGGCAACTATTGCTGATCGCCGTCGTGGACGCCGAAAACTTCTGGCTTCCGGATATCCTGACGGTGCCCTTGGGCCTGACCGGACTGCTGGCCAGCGTGCTTCTTCCCTATCCGCTGGGAATGGGCTGGGCGTTCGCGCTGATTTCCGGCCTCGCAGGGTTTTCGATCCTGTGGCTGGTCAGCCTCTTTTATCGCAAGATGCGCGGGCACAGCGGACTGGGCGGAGGTGACCCCATCCTGTTCGGCATGGGGGCTGTCTGGGTCGGAGCGTTTGATCTTCTAGCCGTCACCTTGATCGCAGCCGCAACCGCCTTGCTGATGGCACTGGTGCTCAAACTGTTCGGGCGCAAAATCGGTCTGAAGAGCAGACTGCCGTTCGGGACCTATCTGGCCATCGGCTTCGCCGTCTGCTGGCTGATGATCTAGATCGTTCCGAGACTGAGGAAGGCCTGCGCCGCCGCCAGATCGCCGGCCTCGAACGGAACCCGGGCGATAGAATCGTCAAGGAACAGATATTCGATCCAGAACGGCTCGCGCGGGTCCAGTCGCGACAGGCGCTGCAGGATATCGGCAGGGAAGCTCCACGCCTCGCCCTGACGCGAGCCTTCGGGCAATAGAGCGCGATCCGCAGCCGTCTGGCGCGTGGCAAAGATGGTGCGGCGCACCGACTGCGGCGGCATCTGCGCATGCCCGTTCTGCAGATTATGGGGTCGCGCCAGCAAGGCCTCGTCCCGCATCACCAGACGCGCAGCATAGGGGCGCGAGCGCCCTTTGAACGAGACAACAGCCACCGGTTCGACCTGTCCGGGCGAACGCCCCACCAGCCCGAACCTTACCGGCGCGGCTCCGGTCCGGCTTTCCTGCATCAGACGCCAGTTCGCCGCCGTGCCTCCGAAACGGTCCACCCGCCACGACAGGTCATGGCCGCGAAACTCCAGTCGGGCGGCCCGCCCCCAGCGGTCAAAGGCGTGCTCCACGCGCGAGGCAACCGTCTTCAAGCCATCGTCATCGCAGGGTGTGCGGTTTGCCAGCAAGCGGGCTTGGGCAGCCGTCGCATTAACCTGCGCCATCTCCAACCCCGAGCGCAGCAAGACGCCGCGAGTCTGCAATGCCGCCGCGCCCAGAGCCGTCTGCACCGCCGGATTGAACAGGCCACAGCGGCTATCGGCGGCGATGATGAAGGTCCGCTCCCGATAGGTCCGCGCCAGCGCGTCATCGGCCTGCACCGGCCCAGCCGCAGACACCACCGCGCCCAGCGTCAGTCCCGCCACCAGACGTGAGACACGATACGCGAGCGAAGATTTAAGGCTGAGTCTGTTAGCTGGACGGATAGGCGCTATGATCATGGCTTGTCCCTACCCCATCCGGCTTGACCGGAGGTTTGCAATCAAGGTTAGCAATTGCTTCTTTCAACAGATGTCTGGGTCTCTGGCCTTATCCGACGGGCCGAGTTGGAAGGAGCCTTCGCCACCGTAGTGCGCAAGGGCGACGCCCGCGCAGGCGACGTGGTGGTGAAGGCCTATAACACCTCCACCCGCACCGCCCGCCTGTTCAGCCAGTCCGTCGATATGCAGGGGCAGCCCCTGTGGATCCAGCCTGTTGTCAGCGAGAGCGAAGCCGATCTTGACGCCTATCTGGAGCGGCGGCGCGGCTATGACCCCGACTTATGGGTTGTTGAAATCGAAGACCGCCACGGGCGGCATTTCCTGCAGGAAAAGGTCGAGGGCGAAACCAGCGCGGACTAAACATCGCGCCGAACAGGTCCGGATTTGGTGAACGCCGCATTCACCGCTTTCGTGAACCCTCGGGCAAGTCGGGAGCGGTAAGAACGCTCAAGCTCTGAAAGGGCGACCGGAGGCAAAACGCCATGCTGTTCCTGCTTAATGATGTTGTGTTCCAACTCGAGCCACCGTCGCCCGCTCCGCTGAAGGACGAGCGACGCTTCACGCCGCTGGGCCTTGATTCCATTGTGGAACTGGCGTGCGAACTCTTTGCCGAACAGCCTGAACTGCAACGCACCCATCCCGAACGGGCCAGTCGTCTGGCGTGGTTGCTGTCGCGCAAGTCCGAAGGTTTGAACGCCGCCCTGTTCACCGCGCCCGAGCAAGGCTGTGCACCCGAACTGGTAGAGCCGCATTTCTGCATCCTGCCTCTGCCCACGATGGAGCAGTTGCACCGCCGCGCCCAGCAGGGCGAGGCGCTAGCTGCCACCACCGAGCGCGATATCTGGGGATTAGTCGCGGCCTGAATACACGTAGATTAGGCTACGCTTGCTAACATTACAGTGACATGCGAACGATTTCCTTAGACTTAAGGGCTCGTTCTACATGGCTGTTCAAAAAACGTTTTCGCGTAAGCTTGGCAAATTGCTCAAGGGTGCAGCTCTTGCCACACTGATGACTACGGTGGCGTCGCCAGCCCTTGCCGACTGGAAGCGGTACGAAAGCCCCCGCTTCATCATCTACAGTTCCGGACGGGATACCGAAGCCCGCGAAATGCTGGAAGAACTGGAAAAGTTCGACCGCATCATGCGCATGTTCATGGGCTCGGACATTGATGGCGTGCCCTATCGCAAACTGCCCATCTATCTGGTGTCCGGCTCGGGCCTGCGGACGATCATGCCCGACGGCAATGAAAACGTCGCGGGCTTCTACCTGCCGACGGACGAAGACATCTTTGCCGTAGCAACGCGCGGCACCGACAACCACACCCTGAAGCACGAATACGCCCACCACTTCATGATGTCGGATTTCTCCTTTCCATATCCGGGGTGGTTCGTTGAAGGGTTCGCCGAATACTACGCGCCCACCCTGTTCAAGCGGAACGAGACCCAGGTCGGTGTTCCCAATCCAAACCGCGCCATGGCGCTCAGCTATCTGAACTGGATGTCCATGAGCGAGCTTCTGGCCAACCGGCCGCGCCAGACCGCTCGAAACAGGGACAGCTACTATCCGCTGGCATGGCTCCTGACCCACTGGTTCATGGGCGACGAGACGCGTCGGGCCCAGTTGCATACCTATTTGAGCGACGTCGGTTCGGGCGCTGATCCGGTGACCGCCATGGAACGCGCAACCGGACTGTCCCCCGTCGAGCTGCGGCGTACCCTGCGGCGGTATATGAACGGGCGCGTCCCCTATATGGGCGTTCGCACCCAGTTCCCCGAGATCGAGATTTCCGTCCAAGGCCTGCCACCGGCGGCTGACGACCTGCTGCTGTTGGGACAGCAGCTCAAGGTCGCCACCAGCGAAGAAAAGCGCGCCGAGACCCTGAACACCATCCGCCAACGCGCCGCCCGCTATCCTAACGAGCCGCTGGCACTGCTGATCCACGCCCACGCCGAACTGCACAACGGCCGCGATCCGGCCAAGGCGGCGAGTCTGCTGGAGCATTTGCTGACCATTGACGCAAACCACGTCGAGGCTATGCAATATCTGGCGCGGGCCAAGCTCGATCTGGCCGACAAGGCCGCGGAGGAAGACGACCACGACGGGTCACAGCGTCTGCGCCGCGAGGCTCAGACCCTGCTGGGTCGGGCCTACCAACTGGATGATGCCAACTACATCACCATGCTTTTGATGGCGGAAAACCGTCGGGGCGAGCCCAGCTACCCGACGGACAACGACATGCAGATCCTCGACATTGCCTACACACTGGCACCTCAACTGGGATCGAACCGCTATAACTATGCCGCAGCCCTGCTCTCGCGCGGGCGCAATGAAGAAGCGATCAACGTCATCTCTCCGCTGGTCAACAATCCCCACGGCGAGAGCCCTGCGGCCAAAGAACTGCTGTTGCGCGCACAGGGCCGCACCGAGGCCGACGAGGCCGCAGCAGAGGAAGCTCTGCGCCGCAAGGCTGCCGAGGAAGGCGAAGACGAAGGCACCGACGGCAACTCAGGCGAAGGCGACGGAACTTGAGAAGTCTGCGCTTTGCCGCCACCACGGCCCTTCTGCTGAGCGTCGCCACTCCAGCGCTGGCCGAGTGGCACCGGATCGAAGGATCACGCTTTGTCGTGATCGGCGATGACAGCGAGCGGAACACCCGCGCGGCCATTCGCGAACTCGAACGCTTCGATCTGGTGCTACGTCGCTACTTCGGTCTGCCCAGCGAGGGCACAGCGGCCCGCAAGCTGCCGATCTATATGCTGTCGGTCAAAGACCTGCAGGATGTCTATGGCCGGGATGCTCGCGTAGGCGGCTTTTATGTGCGATCGACTGACGACATCTTCGCCACCGCCCCGCGCCGCGGCGAACTGCCGGTAATCAAACACGAATACGCCCACCACTTCCTCGCCAGCGAGCACCGGGGTGCGTTTCCCGCGTGGTTCCACGAAGGATTTGCCCAATATTTCTCGACCGTCGAGTTCATCGGCAACCAGGTCAATATCGGCAAGCCCCCGTGGTGGACCGCTAACGGGCTGGGGAGCGGGTGGATACCGCTGGAACGGCTCCTGACCGAACGTCCGGTTCATGAAAACGGAACTGTCCCGAGCACCTATTACCCGCTGGCCTGGCTGCTGACGCACTGGTTCCTCAAGGACAATGAAGGGCGCGCCAAGCTGGACACCTATCTGACTTTGGTGGCTGCGGGCACACCTTCGGTGGAGGCCATGGAACAGGCGACGGGCCTCAGCCTCGGCGAGCTGCGCACCACTCTGGGCCATTATTCGGAGTCCGCGCTCGGCTTCCGTACGGCCACACTGACGCTCGAAACCGAGTTCAACGCCGCCCAACGCCTGCCCGCCAGTACTGACGCACTGATGGTCGAATACCTTAGTCTGCGCACGAATGTCCGGTCCGCCGACCGCGCGCGCAAACTGAACCGGATCCGCAATCTTGCCGCGCCATTTGGCAATGATCCGTTTGCCCAGCTTGTCCTTGGCTATGCAGAGTTTCGTCTGGCGGAGAACTTTGGTCAGGCTGAAAGCCATTTCGAAGCCGTGCTGGCTCGGGAACCGGCCAATGTCGATGCTTTGATCTGGCTGGGCCGCATCTACATGCATCGGGCCTATGCAGCGAGGGCTGACGAAGACATCGCGGACCTGCGGGCTAAGGCCCAGCGCCGGTTTGCCGCTGCCTATGCCGCCGATCCCGCAAATCCGTTCGTGTTGGTCAATCTGGGTCGCAACCGACGATTCTCGCCGTCCTATCCAAACCAGAACGATCTAGCGACGCTGCAAATGGCCTATGAGATTGCGCCCCAGCATCCCTACACAGGGATCAATCTCGCTGAGGCGCTGATAAAGTTGAATCGTCTGAGCGAGGCTGAGCAGTATCTGATCCCGCTCATCAACGACCCGCACAGGTCCGATGCGCAGGCCGAGGAGCTGCTGCGCCGCATCAGGGCCGCTAGGACGGCCGATTAGGCGCGGGCGTGGTCCAATAGGGCTTTCAGGCCCGAAAGCAGCGATGCGCTTTGCGGCGTTGTCTCGCATCCGGCGTTCAGGATCATGCGCAGGGCGCGAACGTGAACACGGACCGAGTCGCCGTTCCACTGGCCCGAGGTCTGCATCACGTCCAGCAGTTCGCACAGGCTATAGCCCGCATCGTACAGCGGGCCGGTATCGAAGAAGCCCGCCACGTCCAGCATCTTGCTGGCCGTCAGGTAGAAGGCTTCGTCGGGATGATCCGCCCCCACCCCGACGCGCTGTTCCAGTTCGGCAACCGCCGCCTCGACCGAGCGCATGGCATCGACCTTATGGCTCAGCAGTCGTTCCTTGGAGCGGCGCTCGATATCGGCCACGGTCAGACCGCCCGGCTCTGCCATCTTTTTGGAGAGGCTGGAGACGACTTTGACGGCTGTAGCGCCTTCGCCTTTGCCCACGGCCGAACCCGCCGAAATGGTTGTGGTTACGGGCTTGGTCATAGCTGGACCTTCTGCGGTTTGAGCAGGGCGTCGATGTCGGCCTGTTCCATGTTGGCTTCTTTAGCGATGCCGATGTGGGCCGAGAGGTCGCCGGCACGGCGGCCCTTCTCGCCCATGGGCGGGCCGAAGTTACGGACGCGGCGGTCCGGTCCGACATAGGTCGGGCACTCGATAAACTCGCGGCCGTCCATGGCCAGCCACACCACACGCTTTAACAGCACATTGGGTGTAATGGGTTTGACGACCACAAAGCTGACGCCGCAGTCGCGGCCCTCGCGGACCTTGGACTGCGAGGCGTGACCGGTGACCATGATCACCGGCGTATATTTCATGGGTGCAGGGGTCTCGCGACGCAGCCAGCGCGTAAAGGCGTAGGAGTCCATCTCCGGGTCGGCGCAGTCGATGATGATCAAATCGACCGAACGCTCCTGAAGCAGTTTCACGGCTGCCGTCGCCGACGTCAGCTTGATCTGCTCGCGTACGCCAAAGCCCTGAACCACCGAGCCGAGCATATCCAGCGCCTGCTGGTTGTCGTCGATCAGCAGGACCGACGAGTGCTCTAAATTGACCCGATCGTCTTTATTCATCAATCAAACAGCTGCAGCACGCCCGCGTCCGGTGTGTCCGGAGCCGGTGCGCTCGTTGGTGTTTTTCCGCGATGGGCGGCTTCCTGCAGGCGTTCGGCCATTTCCGCCAGAGGCAGGGCTGCCAGGGCCGTGTCCATTTCCTGATCGCGACCCAGCGCCGAGGACAGACCCGACAGTGCCTCAAGACGCTGTACCAGCACATCGAAGGCCTGGACGCGCGCCATATAGGACAGGCGTTGCTGCGGCGGCAGATGGGACATGACTTCGCCCATCAGGTCGCCTGCGGTCTGGACGCCCGAGGCAATGTCCGAGAGCTCTGCCGAGACAGCCAGAAGAAGTCCGCGAGTATCGTGCGCCATATCAAAACAACTCCAAATCGCCTGCGACGACCGGCGGCTGGGTGACCTTGGGCGGCGGCACGGCCGCCACGTCCATCACCGCCCGCTGGCGCGCGCGTCCACTGACCGGCCAATAATGCAGCCTGCGGCCACCAAAGCCACCCAAACTGCCGCCGACAACCGGAATTCCTTCGTCGATCAGAAAGCGCTCGGCAAAGGCCGCATTGGCGGCACCGACGTCGCTGAGGCTGTCGAACATACGGCCACCGCCAAAAAGCTTGGCCTCCAGACGGTCGCGACGGCCACCGGCCTTGAGGACATCGTTGATCAGCACTTCCATCGCATAGGCACCATAGCGGCGGCTGGCTCCGGTGCCGTCCTGATTGCCCTCGGGCAGCAGGAAGTGGTTCATCCCTCCGACACCGGCGACCGGATCGTGCAGGCACAGCGCGACGCAGCTACCCAGCACGGTGGTCAGCACAACGTTCGGGTCGGACGTCACAAAGTGATCGCCCTGCCCGACGTGAACGCGCTTTTCATTCGCCGAATTGTCAGGGCTTGCTGTCACTGAAGAGGACCGAACACCGCTTCCAGCTTTTCTTTGAGCTGTTGGGTGGTGAAGGGTTTAACCAGATAGTTGTTCACGCCGTACTGAACCGCGCGCTGGACCAGTTCGCGGTCGGCACGGCCCGTCAGCATGATGAAAGCGGTCTTGGCGATCGGCGGGTGGGCGCGGATGCCGCGCAGCAGCCCCAGACCGTCAAGGTTGGGCATGTTGAAGTCCGAGATCACCAGATGGACCGGTTTGGTGATGATCGAGCGCAGAGCGGCCTCGCCATCGGGGGCTTCCTCGATTTCGCGCACGCCGATTTGTTGCAGGCTGGTGCGGATCAGGGCGCGCATCGTCAGCTGGTCGTCGACGATGAGAGTGCGGATAGCAGAAGCTGCGGGCATGGGGGGAATAGTCCTTACGCGACAGTCATTTTAGCGCCGTGGGCGGCGCAGGATTCAAGAATAGCGGGGGCCATGCGATTGAGCGGTAGCTGGCGCTCGACTCCACCCAGATCAAACGCTGCTTTGGGCATGCCATAGACGATGCAAGATGCTTCGTCCTGACCAAAAGTGCGCGCGCCGGCGTTTCGCATCGACAGTAGCCCGCGTGCACCATCGCGACCCATTCCGGTCAGGATGACACCCGTCATTGGACGGCTCAGGCGAGCGACCGATTCAAACAGTACATCCACCGACGGGCGGTGACCGTTTACCGGATCGGACTCGATCAGGCGGCAGCGTCCGGCGGTGACCGTCAGGTGATAGGCACCACCGGGTGCCACATAGACGTGGCCCGGTTTGAGGATGGCACCATCCACCGCCTCGGAGACATTGGCCGCCGACATCTTGTCCAGCCGCGCCGAGAAGCTGCGGGTGAAGGTGGCGGGCATATGCTGGGTGATAACGGTCGCGGGACAGTTCTCGGGGAAGGCCGAGATGATGGTCAGGAGCGCCTCGACCCCACCGGTCGAAGAACCAATGGCCAGAATATGGTTGGGATCGACCTGATAGCCGCCCTGATGGGCATGGACAGCGCGCGGCTCCAGCGGGCGAACGCGGGCACGCGCCGCCGACTTCACCTTATCGGCCAGATCGGCGAAGGCTTCGCTGGCGGGCATGCCGACGGCGGGCTTGGCCACAGCATCGACCGCACCGATCTCCAGCGCTGCCAGCGTCACATCCGTACCTGCCTGCGTCAGGGTCGAGACCATGACGACCGGCATCGGTCGCAACCGCATGATTTTCTCGAGGAACTCCAGCCCGTTCATATTGGGCATTTCGACGTCCAGCGTAATGACGTCGGGGTTCAGTTCCTTGATCTTGCTGCGCGCATCCAGCGGGTCTTCGGCCGTGCCTACGACATCGATCTCCGGATCGCGGCGCAGGACAGCCGAAATCAGGCTGCGCATGGTTGCGCTATCGTCTACGACGAGAACCCGGACGCGGCTCATGCTGCCCCCCGAAGATAGGTCGTCAGGCCACAGGTCTGGAACAGCGGTGCTGCCGGACCCGAAACGCGTTCGGAGTGGCCGATGTAGAGCGCGCCGCCTGGTTTCAGAATCGGAGCGAAACGGCTCCAGATCATTTCCTGCGTCGCGTCGTCGAAATAGATCACCACATTACGGCAGAAGATCACGTCGAAGGTGCCCTTCATCGGCCAGTTGCCGATGAGGTTCAGCTCCTTGAACACCACCAACCGGCGCAGAGTATCGTCGGCTTGCGAATAGCCGGGGCGGTCCGCCAGCGGATGGAAGTGGCGGCGTCCCGATGCCGGAACCGGCGTCAGGAGTTCGTCAGAATAGATACCGGCGCGACCGTCCCCGACCATGTTCGGGTCGATGTCGGTGGCAAGGATACGTACATCCAGATCCAGCGCTTCCGGCAGCTTTTCCAGCACCGTCAGGGCCATGGAATAGGGCTCCTGACCGTTGGAGCAAGCCGCCGACCACAAGCGCACACGGCCACCGGCGCGGGCGCGTGCGGCCAGTTCCGGCATCACGACATCACGCAGGTGATCGAAGTGGTGCGGTTCGCGATAGAAACGGGTGACGTTGGTCGTGAGCGCCGCCGTCATCGCCTGACGTTCCTCGGCCCCTTCGGCGGACTCAACCAGAGCCACATATTCCCCGAAGTTGCGCAGACCCAGCAAACGCAAACGCTTGGCCAGACGCGAATAGACGAGCGCCGCCTTGCCCTCGTGCAGGGCAATACCGGCGTGCGCATGAAGAGCGCTGGCAATGTGACGGAAGTCCTTCTGGGTGAAGGGGAACTCCCCCTCAACCAGCGTCTCCCGTCCGGCGGTCATGGTCATGCGGCTTCGGCCTCGGCCTCTGCCGGCAGGACGTGCTCGAGGTCGATCAGGCTGATCATACGGCCACCTTCGACGGCGAAGATGCCCTTCACGAAGGCCTTCACGCTTTCCGAAGCGACATCCGGCGTGGGTTGGATCGAGGCGTCGGTCAGCTGGACGATGTCCGATACGGCATCGACCAGCAGGCCAACGAGGCGCGAGCCGACGTGGGCCACCATGATGACGTGACGTTCGGTCGGCTCACCCGTTTGCAGGCCAAAGCGGGCACCGAGATCGATGATTGGGAGCACGGTGCCTCGCAGATTGATGACGCCCTTCATATAGGCAGGCGAGCGTGGCAGCGGCGTAGCCGGAGTCCAGCCGCGGATTTCGCGGACGCTCATGATGTCGACGCAAAACTCTTGCTCGCCGATGCGGAAGGCAATCAGCTCGCGATCGGTACCGGCGACGTTAGGGGTGACTTGGGTCATGGGTTAGCTCGCCATTTTGAGATCGGATCGGGTGGAGTTACGTCGACGGCCGGTCGTCACCAGAGCGTCGATATCAAGGATCAGGGCTACGCGGCCGTCGCCCAGAATGGTTGCAGCCGCCACGCCTTCGACGTGGCGATAGTTGGTCTCAAGTGACTTGATAACGACCTGACGTTGGCCATGGATGGCATCGACCAGAAGGCCCGCACGCTGGCCCGCTTCGGTCTCGACAATCATGACCACGCCGCCGCGCAGTTCGGTCGGCACATCGCGGAAGCCCATGGAACGGGCCACGTCGATCAGGGGCACGAACTCGTCGCGGAACATCAGCACCGGATCGACACCGCCGACCAAGTGGATATCCTCGGGCTTGGGCGTCAGGCTTTCGACAATGGCCGCCAGCGGCGCGACCAGCGTCTGGTCTGCGGCACCGACCACCATGCCGTCCAGAACGGCCAGCGTCAGCGGCAAGGACATGGAGAAGGTCGACCCCTTGCCCGGATTGGACGAGATCGAGATGCGACCGCCCAGCGACTGGATGGAGCGGCGAACCACATCCATGCCCACGCCTCGCCCCGAGACGTCCGTGATCTCCTTGGCCGTCGAGAAGCCCGGCAGGAAAATCAGGTTATCGACCTCATCGTCGGTCAGCACCTGTTCCGGCGTGATCAGGCCACGCTCTTCGGCGATGGCGCGGACGCGCTGGCGGTTGATACCTTTACCGTCGTCGGAGATTTCAATGACGATGCGGCCCGAACGGTGCAGCGCGGCCAGTTTGACCGTGCCCTCGGCGGGCTTGCCAGCCGCTTCGCGCTCTTGCGGCGTTTCAAGACCGTGGTCGATGGCATTGCGCAGCATGTGGGTGATCGGCTCGGCCAGACGTTCCACCACGGTCTTGTCGACCTCGGTATCCTCACCGGCGGTGATCAGCTTGACGCGCTTGCCCGTCATGTCGGCGACTTCGCGGACCAGACGCGGCATGCGCTGGAACACCGACTTCACCGGCTGGGCACGGATAGCCATCACGCTGTCCTGAATCTCGCGCGTCAGCAGCTCGAGGTCTTCGAGGCCAAGCGAGATATCGGAGGAGCGCGCCAAACCGCTTTCATAGACGCGCTGCGCCAGCATGGCCTGCTGGATCACCAGTTCGCCGACAGCATTGATGAGGCGGTCAACACGCTCCAGATCGACGCGGATGGTCACAGGAGCCTGCGTTGCCGCGCCCTGACTAGCGGCCGCTGCCGGAGGCGTGCGGGCGGCTACCGGCGCGGCCTGGGGCTGGGGGGCGGGGCTGACGACCTCGAGCGGAGGGGCCTCACCGTTCAGGCGGGCAGCCGTATCGGCCTGAGCCAGCGCCACCAGAGCGGCGATGTCGACCTCGCCCGCCGAAGCATCGGCAGCAGGCAGCTCCAGCGGATCAGCAAGGTCCGACACGCCAAGTTCGGGCAGACCAATATCAGGCAGGCCGAGATCCGGAAGGACTTCTGCCGCGCCCGACATGATCGGGGTGATGTTGAGGTCGCAATCGGTCTCGACGAAATCGAAGACGTCGCGCACGTCGATCTCGGGCACGGCGGCATCCAGCGTCATGGTCCACACCAGATGCGAGTCGTTCGGCTCCAGCGCATCCAGTAGAGGCACGCCGCTGTCGTCCATCTCGACCGTCACGGGACCAAGACGGCCCAGTTCGCGGATCAGCAGACCGGTCTCATTGGCATTGGCGTAAAGACGCGGGTGCGGCCGGAATACGATCTTCCAGCCCGTCTGCTCCTGCTTGGCCGGCGCATAAGGTGCAGTGAAAGCCAGCGGCGGCAGATCCAGAGGCGGCAGCTCGCCCCCGCCTAGATCGTCCAGAGCCAGTGTCAGCGGGGTAAAGCCGAAGTCATCCTCGCCTGCCGAAGCCGTATCTGCGCCCGGTGCTGCCGATACCGGCGCGCCGTGGGTCAGGGTTTCCAGTTCGGCGATCAGGGCCTGCGAACGCTCTGCGTCGACAGCCGGTCCTGCACCGCGCGCGGCGCTGACGTGATCGTTCAGTACGTCCGAGGCGCGCAGCAAGGTGCGCACGGTGATGTCGTCAACCGGCTTACGACCGGAGCGCAGTTCGTCCATCAAGGTCTCGAATACGTGCGCAAAACGCACGAGGTCTTCCAGACCGAAGGCCCCTGCTCCGCCCTTTACCGAGTGAACGGCACGGAAGCAGGCGTTGATCGTCTCAATGTCGGTGTCACCCGATTCCAACGCCAGCAGGTTGGTTTCAAGGTCGCCAAGCAGTTCTTCGCATTCCTGGAAGAAGGTAACTTTGATGGCTTCGAACGGATCGTCACTCATGACTGGGGGGTGCCTTTGGATCTGCTCGGTTAAGCGGCAACGCGGCGGACGGCGTCCACCAGACGTACGGGGTCGAAGGGCTTGACGATCCAGCCGGTCGCGCCGGCGTCGCGCGCGCGCTGTTTCTTCGCCGCATCGCTTTCGGTGGTCAGCACCAGAACCGGCACGCAGCTGTAGTCGGGGTTGGATCGCATGCCTTCGATGAAGCCGAAGCCGTCCATACGGGGCATGTTGATGTCCGTGATGACGATGTCCGGGCGTTCCTGATGCAGGACCTCAAGACCATGGACGCCGTCCACGGCTTGAACCACGCGATAGCCTGCGTCCTGCAAAGCCAACAGCAGCATGTCGCGCATGGTGCGCGAGTCATCCACGGTCAGAACGGTTTTAGTCATTAGGCGGCGTCCTGCGCTAGCTCGAGGGGGGAAGAGCCAAAGCTGAGCCATTGCTCGTTCATGGCGTTGGAAACATTGATGAAGGTCAAAGACTTGCCGTCAGCTTGCCAGGTTTTGATGGCCGACAGCAGCAGTTGCACTCCCAAGCCGCCGACGCGCTCGACCGACGAGGCGTCAAGCGCAACGGGATGGCCCCGTTGCGCCATCAGATCGGCCTTCAGTTGCTCAACTGTCCGCAGGTCTATGACTGCGGGCAGGCTAACGATTGCGCTATCGCCGGGGGTCGGGCTCATTAGAATTCCTCCCAGCCGTCATCGGTCGGCTGTGATTTCAAGGCGGCACCACCGATGCCCGTTGTGCGCAGGGCAGCAACGGTTTCAGCGACGGTGCGGGTAGGCTTTGCCTCTGCGGCTGGCTCGTTGGCTGCACGCAGGGGGCGTGCAGGCTTGGCAACAGGTGCCGGTGCAGGGGCGGCGGGCTTGGCGGCAACCGGTGCCGGTTGCGGGGCCGTTTGGGGGGCCGGCTTCGGAGCGGGACGGACCGCGGCCGCAGGGGCGAGTGGCGCGATATTGGCTTTGGCAGCGGCCGGAGCCGGACGCGGTGCTACAGGGGCCGCAGGACGCACGGCCGGCTGAACCACATGGGCTTGAGCCGGTGCCTTGGCACGCGTCGCCAGTTTCTGGGACACGACGAAGCGCGAAACCGACTTGGCCAGTTCTTCGGCTTCGGTGGCCAGCGCGTGGCAGGCGGCAGTCGATTCCTCGACCATGGCTGCGTTTTGCTGGGTGACCTGATCCATCTGGTTCACAGCGGTGTTGACCTGAGCCAGACCGGTCGATTGTTCCTGTGCGGAAGCGGCGATTTCGTTCACGAGAGCGTCGATCTGGGCCACGCGCTGGACGATACGACCCAGTGCGTCGCCGGTTTGACCGACCAGATCCACGCCCTTGCTGACCTGCTGGCCCGAAGCCGAGATCAGGGTTTTGATCTCCTTGGCCGCAGCGGCCGAGCGTTGTGCGAGCGCGCGAACTTCCGAGGCGACCACGGCGAACCCGCGGCCGGCATCACCCGCGCGGGCAGCTTCCACGCCGGCATTCAGCGCCAGAAGGTTGGTCTGGAAGGCGATTTCATCGATCACGCCGATGATGGCACTGATCTGGTTGGACGAAGACTCGATCGCCGTCATGGCCTGAACGGCATTGTTCATGACCACGCCGCTGTGTTCGGCATCGCTGCGGGCACCCAGCACCACACTGGCAGCTTCCTTGGCACCGTCGGCGGTACGGCTGACGGTGACCGTGATCTGGTCCAGAGCGGCGGCGGTCTCTTCCAGCGTCGCGGCCTGTTGTTCGGTACGGTGCGACAGGTCGTTGGAGGCGGCGCTGATTTC
>NZ_JSYD01000150.1:0-1065 GCF_054824005.1 Brevundimonas sp. GN22
GGCGTCTGGAACATCGGTTTTTCCGACCACTCGTCGGTGTGGCCGTGATCATCCGAAACCTTCAGCAGGTTTAGAACGCGTGCGGTCGACGCGGAGCGGCGAAGGTGTTCGAGATTTCGAATGGCGCGATCGGACATGCGCCTTCTTATGACCGTGATTTATGACCAACGGCTTAGCTTGGACAGCAAAAAGGGCCATCGTCGCCGATGACCCTTTGTAAGCATCGCTTCCGGATCAGAAGCGGGCGTTCAGGCTGATCCAGAGGCTGCGACCCTTGTCCTTGTTGTTGTAGTGATCAAAGAACAGGGTCTCATTGGTGCCGTCGAAATCACCATTGTTGTCCAGATCGCGGAACTCGGCGTCATAGCCGGTGAAATCGCGGTCCAGCAGGTTATTGATGCGCGCATTCACGGTCAGCCAGTCGTTCACCTCGTACGAGCCGCTGAGGTTCAGAACGGCGTAGTCTTTGTAATAAAGCGCCTGGTTGGTCACCACGTGCTGGCCGGCATAGCGATCGGCGCGGGCTTCGCCTGCCAGCATCAGCGAGATGCGGTCGGTCGGTTGCCAGTTGATCGAGGCGTTGGCCATGTGCTTGGCGCTTTCGCCCAGCGGCTGACCCTTGGCCGCACCGCTCTTCTGCTCGCTATCGGTATATGTGTAGTTGGCGCGCAGCGACACCTTGTCCACGATCTGCCAGCGGCCGGCCAGTTCAGCACCGCGGATGACGACCTCGTCGATATTGGTGATGCGGGTGCTCGAAGGCGCATAACCGATATCGCCATAGTCGCCGGTGGCCGCGCAGGCCAATGCCAGACCGGCACCGCACGGCTGGCTGGCGATCTTGTCTTCGAAGGTGTTGTTGAAGACGGTGGCATTGAAGTTGTGACCGCCAGGATGCTGCCAGTAAACGGCCAGTTCGGTGCTGGCGCTGGTCTCGGGCTGCAGGTCCGGATTACCGAACTGGGGCGAGGTGCCCTGACCCCCGAAACCGACGACGCCGTCATAGAGCTGGGTCGTCTTGGGTGTCTTGAAGCCGGTCGAGACACCGCCCTTGATGGTCCAGGC
>NZ_JSYD01000151.1:0-1273 GCF_054824005.1 Brevundimonas sp. GN22
ACGGCCCCCCGGATTTCTCCGGAGGGCCGTCTTGTTTGTCGTCACTGACGGTTGCCCGTCAGGGTCGGATCAAAGCTGTTGCTTAGGCAACGATCTTCGAAACGACGCCGGCGCCTACGGTGCGGCCGCCTTCACGGATAGCGAAGCGCAGCTTCTCTTCCATGGCGATCGGGGTGATCAGCTCGACGTCCAGCTCGGCGTTGTCGCCCGGCATGATCATTTCCACGCCTTCCTTGAGGTGAACGATGCCGGTCACGTCGGTGGTGCGGAAGTAGAACTGCGGACGGTAGTTGGTGAAGAACGGGGTGTGACGGCCGCCCTCTTCCTTGGTGAGGATGTAAGCCTCAGCAACGAACTTGGTGTGCGGGGTGATCGAACCCGGCTTGCACAGCACTTGGCCGCGCTCGACGTCTTCACGCTTGGTGCCGCGCAGCAGAACGCCGACGTTGTCACCAGCTTGACCTTGGTCCAGCAGCTTGCGGAACATTTCGACGCCCGTGCAGGTCGTCTTTTGAACCGGACGGATGCCGACGATTTCGACTTCTTCACCGACCTTGACGATGCCGCGCTCAACGCGACCGGTCACAACCGTACCACGACCCGAGATCGAGAATACGTCTTCAACCGGCATCAGGAAGGCTTGGTCGATCGGACGTTCCGGCTGCGGGATGTAGCTGTCGACAGCTTCCATCAGCTTCAGAACGGCGTCTTGACCGATGGCAGCATCGCGGTCTTCAACGGCGGCCAGAGCCGAACCCTTGATCACCGGAATGTCGTCACCCGGGAAGTTGTACGACGACAGAAGTTCACGAACTTCCATTTCGACGAGCTCGAGCAGTTCTTCGTCGTCGACCATGTCAACCTTGTTCAGGAACACGACCAGCGCCGGAACGCCAACCTGACGCGACAGCAGGATGTGCTCGCGGGTTTGCGGCATCGGGCCGTCAGCGGCCGAGCAAACCAGGATAGCACCGTCCATCTGGGCAGCACCGGTGATCATGTTCTTCACGTAGTCGGCGTGACCCGGGCAGTCCACGTGGGCGTAGTGACGGTTAGCCGTCTCGTACTCAACGTGCGCGGTGTTGATGGTGATGCCGCGTGCTTTTTCTTCCGGAGCAGCGTCGATGTCTGCGTAGTTCTTTGCAGTCGCGCCACCGGCCTTAGCCAGCGTGATGGTGATCGCAGCCGTCAGCGTGGTCTTGCCATGGTCAACGTGACCGATGGTGCCGATGTTGCAGTGCGGCTTAGTGCGTTCGAACTTTTCCTTGGCCAT
>NZ_JSYD01000152.1:0-525 GCF_054824005.1 Brevundimonas sp. GN22
GGTGCCGTCAGGTTAACTGGGTACAGTCAAAAGTACCCCTTCCCTGCTCAATATCAGGCAACCGCCGCCATCCAAGCGGCATCTGCATCGGCACGAAAGCGACGAAGCGTGGACCTGCTGATTAGATGACGTTGGATGTTGAAAGTGTTGTAGATCGCCGCGTGGGTTGTGAGAAATCTTTGCGCTGAGGCTTGAGTTTTGAACCTCTGTTGCTGCCGCTCTCGTCGTCTGATCGGCAGATGTGAGTTTTCCACGCGGTTATTGTCTCGTAACCGGCCAGGCCTGTGAAGATGCCGCATTTCCAGTTGATCGAGCGCCGCACCATACGGCGCCAGCCCGTCCGTTGTGATGGTTTCTGGCTCGACAGGTTGGTTTCGCAAAAGACGTCTCATCAGCTTCAAAGCCGCCTCTGTATCCCGTCGACGCTGGACGATAACATCTAAAACCTCGCCTTCGTCGTCGCCCGCACGCCACAGATACATGCGTCGGCCGCCTATCTTGCAAACAATCTCATCGAGATGCCAA
>NZ_JSYD01000153.1:0-3263 GCF_054824005.1 Brevundimonas sp. GN22
TCCCCGGGCGCCGGCAGGTGGCGACCAAGTTGGTCCTGCCTATCGATACAGCCGATCTGAAGACCGGCGGACGCTTCGTCTTCGTCAACCAGATCGGCTTTGAAAGGGTCATGCTGGAGGCATTCGGCCTACCCGCTGAACACCATGACATCCGCACCCTGCGTTTGATGGATCAACTTCCGTCGCTGGACCCCTTCCTGCTGCGCGAGCAGCTTCGCCGCGGCGGAGTGGATGCAGCCCCCTGCTATTTCGCCATTTCCGAGGCCGATCTGGCCAAGATGTCGGCCTTTGTGGAGCGCGAGATCGAACCTCTGGTAACGCTCAGCATCGGCAAGGGCGTGGACGCCACCCAATCCTCGGCGCGTATGGCCAGCAAAATCCTGTCCAACACGCCGGGCGACCGTCTGGAAGCCTTACGCATGACACTGCGGCTGGAACCGGAACAGTATCAAGAGGGCGTCTTCTGCTGGAAGGGCTTCCTCTATTACAAGTGGTCCCTCAACAGCATGATGCAGGACATCGTCAAGGTCGCCGACGAAGTGGCCTCGGTGTCACCTTGGGGCCCTGTCGATGCGTCGTCGCGTGAATATATCAAGCGCGGTCGCGGCGTTCTGCGCAGCAACATCATGCAGACCTGCGAAAAGGTCAGCCAGACGCTGAAATACTACGATCAGGCCTATGCGGGCCTGACCCAGCGCGGCGATCCGCTGGCCTTCCGCGACTTCCTGCTGGAAGCCCCAACCCTGTTCACACGCCTGGGCGACCAGTTGGGTGCCATCCAGCACATCGTCAGCTTCTGGCGCTTCCGCTTCAACGCCAACAGCCCGCCCGTCCAGGTCGACGAACTGATCGACATCTTCATGGATTTCGAGACGGGATTGATGGGTCGAAACTTCGACGATCTGGCCGCCGAGTTTCAGGTCTGAGGCAAGAAAAAAGGGTCGGTGTTTCCACCGACCCTTTTCCATCTTCGGACTTCCGCAGCTCTTAGTAGCGGTAGTGTTCCGGCTTGAACGGGCCTTCGACCGGCACGTTGATGTATTTGGCTTGCTCGTCGTTGAGGACGGTCAGCTTGGCACCCAACTTGGCCAGGTGCAGGAAGGCGACCTTTTCGTCGAGGTGTTTCGGCAGGGTGTAGACCTTGTTCTCGTACTTCGAGGCGTTGGTCCACAGTTCGATCTGGGCCAGCGTCTGGTTGGTGAACGAGGCCGACATCACGAACGACGGGTGACCGGTGGCGTTACCCAGGTTCACCAGACGGCCTTCCGAAAGCAGGATGATCTTCTTGCCGTCCGGGAACTCGATGTGGTGCACCTGCGGCTTGATCTCGTCCCACTTCAGGTTCTTCAGGCCAGCGACCTGAATTTCCGAGTCGAAGTGACCGATGTTGCAGACGATGGCGTTGTTGCGCATGGCGCGCATGTGCTCAACGCGGATGACGTCCTTATTGCCGGTGGTGGTGACGAAGATGTCAGCTTTGTCAGCGACGTCTTCCAGCGTCTGGACTTCGTAACCTTCCATCGCGGCCTGCAGGGCGCAGATCGGGTCGATTTCGGTGACGATCACGCGAGCGCCGCCGTTGCGCAGCGAGGCAGCCGAGCCCTTACCCACGTCGCCGTAGCCGCAGACCACAGCAACCTTGCCCGACAGCATGACGTCGGTGCCGCGACGGATCGCGTCGACCAGCGATTCACGGCACCCGTACAGGTTGTCGAACTTGGACTTGGTGACGCTGTCGTTGACGTTGATGGCCGGGAACGGAAGCTCGCCGCGCTCTGCCATCTGGTACAGACGGTGCACGCCGGTGGTGGTTTCTTCCGAAACGCCGCCGATGGCGTCACGGATAGCCGAGTAGAAGCCCGGCTTTTCAGCCAGATAGCGCTTCATGACCTTGTAGAGGGCTTCTTCTTCCTCGTTGGTCGGGTTGTCGAGGACCGACGGGTCCTTCTCGGCCTTCGGGCCAAGCACGCAAAGCAGGGTTGCGTCGCCGCCGTCGTCGAGGATCAGGTTCGGATAGCCGCCATCGGCCCATTCGAAGATCTTGTGGGCGTAGTCCCAGTACTCTTCGAGGGTTTCACCCTTCAGAGCGAAGACCGGGGTGCCAGCAGCGGCGATAGCGGCAGCGGCGTGGTCTTGGGTCGAGAAGATGTTGCACGACGCCCAGCGCACTTCTGCACCCAGAGCTTCCAGCGTCTGGATCAGAACAGCCGTCTGGATGGTCATGTGCAGGCTGCCTGCGATGCGGGCACCCTTCAGCGGCTGCGAGGCACCGTATTCCGCACGCAGCGCCATCAGGCCCGGCATTTCGGTTTCGGCGATGGCGATTTCCTTGTTGCCAAAGTCGGCAAGCGAGATGTCGCGAACGATGTAATCGGTCATGCGGAGGGGTCTCTTATGTCATGCGCCCGCAGGCGAAGTGGCATGGAACGGCAGTTTTGTTGACCAGCCCTATACCGCGCCTGAGCGCACAGAGCAATGATCGTATAAAGAAGTCTTTATATGATTGTCGTCCAGACGGGTAAATCTTTGATCTAGATTAATGTTCCGTTGGGGAACGCTGGCTATGCAAAAGCTTGGCCGCAAATAAGTACGGGTGCTCAGGCCGCACCGGGTGAGGGTTAGTCTGCGTATGTCGATTCAGTCGCTTCAGCATCGCATCCAGTTCACGGGACTGGGTGAGCCCAGTGCCGCGTACCGCGCGATGGGTCCTATTATCAGCCAAAGCCTGCCGACCGCACTGGACCTGTTCTATGACAGGGTCCGCGCCGAGCCGCTGACAGCACGTTTCTTTAAAGACGAAGCCCACATCTCGAGCGCCCACGCCGCCCAACAGAGCCACTGGCGCGCCATTGTCGAGGGCCGCGCCGATACTGAGTATGCCGAGTCCGTGCGTACCATCGGTCGAGTCCACGCCCGCATCGGGCTGGAACCGCGCTGGTATATTGGCGGCTATAGCGTCGTCCTCGCGCACCTGACCCGCGCCATTGCCGAGCGCCCGCGCAAGCTCTTCGCCAACCGCAAAGAGCATGACCGCATCACGTCCAAAGCGATCGCCGAACTGAACCAGCGCGTCATGCTGGATATGGACATGGCGATCAGCGTCTATCTGGAAACGCTTGCCGAGGCGCGAAACCGCGCACAGGCCGCCCAGGCAGAAGCCGAAGCCCGCCAGACCGAAGTGGTCCGGGCCTTGGGCACTGCCCTGCATGCGCTGGCCGACAACGATCTGACCACCACGATTACCGCCAGCTTCCCTGATGAAT
>NZ_JSYD01000154.1:0-631 GCF_054824005.1 Brevundimonas sp. GN22
CTGAACAAGCTTGACCGCTGGATATCAGAGAACGATGCTACCCAGACTCGCCCGCAGGCTATACGGGCCATTCTGGAAGAGAAGCTAAATGACTGAAGACCAACGCCAGCTAGCCCGCGCTCGTGCCGAAGTTGTCCAGAAGGCTCTGGATGGTGCCAAGTTTAAGATGCTGGAGCTAGCAGAGCAGCTCGTTACGTCGGGCTCCATGAATCTGAACCCCCTTCAACATCAGAGAGAGCGGATTGAGCTTCTCGAGTATGCCTTGAAGTGCGCCCCTCCGAAGCCAGTGGCTCGCCCTAACGTTTCGTTTGGATAAGTTAAAGCCCCGGTTGATTGGCCGGGGCTCTGTCTATTGCGGCTTCTGCCCCAGTTGCGCGAGTATCTGGCCCTGTTTCATCACGACGTGCCCGCGCCGCTCTTGAGCCCATTCGGTAATGCTGCGCAGAGCCTAGTTTAGCGGGAGCCATCGACAGCGAAACTGATGTAGCGCGGCACGGCCTCCTTGATCGGAGGGCAGGCGGGAAGTTCGATCATCCTACAAGGCTCTGTCTGCGGCGCATCGAGCTTGCGCGCTGTTGATCCTGAACAGTGGCGACACCCATGGTCGTGGTCTGGATCGCCACGTTTCCTG
>NZ_JSYD01000155.1:0-299 GCF_054824005.1 Brevundimonas sp. GN22
AGCCCGCTTTAGCGGGCGAATAGATGGCGGTGGACCTATACAGTCGGTAAATAGTCTCCACATTAGTGGTGTTAAGCGATTGTATTTGATAGTTTATCTTTGAATATAATCGTGGTATGTAACTGTCTTGTCGGGGTAGGCTTTCTTACGGGAGAGTGACCCATGGCGGCTGTCGATCATGAGTTGGAAGTCTTGCTCGCCAGCTTGGAACACAGCACGCTTTCAGCAGTGCAAGACGAGTGGCGCAAACGTTGGGGCACACCTCCAGCGGGTGCTGTCAGTCTAACGCTAAAGGTGCT
>NZ_JSYD01000156.1:0-1784 GCF_054824005.1 Brevundimonas sp. GN22
TGTGGCCGGTCAGCTTGATGATCGCGCCTTCGGGGGCAACGTCGCCATAGATGACGGCATAGGAGCCGCGCGCCATGACCGGCTGGTCGATGGTGGTAACGACTTGCTGGCCCGGCGCTTCCTCGGCCTTGGCGGCCGCAGTGAACAGGCTCTCGCCCGAGACGGTCGGGGTGTTCACGATCTTGCCGGCTTCGGCCAGACGCTTGGCAACCAGACGGGTGCCGCCTGCGACATACAGGTGCGAGGCCAGGAAACGACCACCCGGCTTCAGGTCACAGATGACCGGAGCCTCGATGCAGGCTTGGTGGCAGTCCTCGATACCGAAATCGACACCGGCTTCGGCGGCGATGGCGGTTAAGTGCATCACCGCATTGGTCGAACCGCCCGAGGCAGAGCAGGCTATGGCTGCATTCTTCAGGCTGGCGCGGGTGATGTATTTGCGCGCGTTGTCACCTGCAAAGACGCGCTCCACAGCCAGTTGGCCGCAGCGATAGCCCTCGGCAGCCTTGTCGGGATCGACGGCTGGAACGTCATTGGCACCCATAGGCGAGATGCCCATCATCGACAGAGCCATCGCCATGGTGTTGGCCGTGAACTGGCCACCGCAGGCACCGGCACCGGGGCACACCGCACTCTCGACCTTCTTCAGCCCTTCGTCGTCCAGCGTGCCGGCACCGTGGGCACCGATCGCCTCAAAGACTTCCTGAACCGAGACTTCCTGACCATTGATGCGGCCAGGCATGATGGTGCCGCCGTAATAGACCAGACCCGGAATGTTCAGGCGGGCCAGAGCCATCGCTGCTGCCGGAATGGTTTTGTCGCAGCCGACGATGCAGACAACGCCGTCCAGCTGGTGCCCCTCGATGGCCAGCTCGATGGAGTCGGCGACAACCTCGCGGCTGATCAGCGACGCCTTCATCCCCGGCGTGCCCATCGAAATGCCGTCGGTGACCACGATGGTGTTGAAGTCCACCGGCCAGCCGCCTGCATCGATGACGCCCTGACGCACATCCTTGGCCAGACGGTCCAGATGCATGTTGCACGGCGTCACCGTCGACCAGGTGTTCACGATGCCAATCATCGGCTTCTTGAAGTCGCCATCCTGCATACCGGCTGCACGCAGATAGGAGCGTGCTGCCGCGCGGCTCGGACCTTCAGTTACCGAGGCGCTGCGAGAGTTGGGAGAAGGCTTGGTCTGGTCGGTCATTGTGTGCGGTACGCTGAGGGAGAGGGGCAGGAGGCTGAAAACGCGCATTAAAAAACCCGCTTCCAGTCGGAGAGCGGGTGGTGCAGGGCTGACTAGGTTTTGTTTGTCAGGTCACAGGCATCCACGCCGCTCGTCGGAGCGGGGTAATAAGTACCGATACGAGGAGTACCGCGCGGGCCAGCGCGCCGCCGGCCACAGGGGCGGCGGCCGAAGTGACCATTGCAATGTGTGAAGTGCTGTTCACAGCGGCGACCTCATTAAGTTGGCGGTTTTATGCCGAACGTCGTGCTGCATTGCAACCTGCAAGACTGCCATTTGCGCAAAAAAGCATCGCACATGCTCGAATTTAAGGAATAATTGCACACCAACCCTCGGAGTTATCGGCTCTCGGGGGATAAAGTTGCCGCCATTACCGGTGTTGACGAGGCATATTGTACCTCCGCCTCTTTCCTTGCGATGCTGTTCTCGTCCTAAATGTGGCGCTTGAAATCGCCGATCTCTCAGAAATCTATGCTTTTTTCGAAAAACGGGTTGTGGACTTGGGAGGTGGTGCGTATAGAGCCACCTCGCTCGGCGG
>NZ_JSYD01000019.1:0-37326 GCF_054824005.1 Brevundimonas sp. GN22
CGGCGCGTCGAGGGGTGCCATAGGCCGAGGGGGCGACCAGTGCCTGTATCTCGACCAGCACGGGCCGCGAGCCTTCGATACCGGCGAACACCGCCGCACCGGGAGCGCCTTCCTTGCCTTCGCCCAGGAAGAGGGCGGACGGGTTGGTCACTTCGCGCAGACCCGTATCGCCCATTTCGAACACCCCGATTTCGTCGGTCGCGCCGAAGCGGTTTTTGCCCGCGCGAAGAATGCGGAAGGGATAGCCACGCTCGCCTTCGAAGCTGAGGACGGCATCGACCATGTGCTCGACCACGCGTGGACCCGCGATCTGACCGTCCTTGGTCACGTGTCCGACCAGAACAATGGCGGGGCCGCTATCCTTGGCCATGCGGACCAGTTCGGCTGCACAGGCGCGGACCTGGGTGATCGAACCGGGGCCCGCCTCGTGGACGTCGGACCACAGGGTCTGGATGGAATCGATGATGACGATGTCGAACTTGTCGCGCTTCAGCGTCGTCAGGATGTCGCGCAGGGATGTCGCCGAAGCCAGCGCCACGGGGGCGTCGGCCACGCCCATACGCTTGGCGCGGGCGCGGATCTGCTCGATGGCCTCTTCGCCCGAGATATAGGCGACGCGGGCTCCGCCCCGGGCGGCTTTGGCGGTCACTTCCAGCAAAAGAGTGGACTTGCCGACGCCCGGATCACCGCCAAGCAGGATGGCCGATGAAGGGACAACGCCGCCGCCGCATACGCGGTCGAACTCGGCCACGCCCGTCTTGATGCGCGGCGGATCAGGCGTGTCCGAAACCAGTGTCTCGAAGGTAATGCCACGTCCGCGGGCGGTGGCGGTCGGCTTCATCGCACCGGGAGGAGCCGCCTTGGATTCCTCCACCAGCGAATTCCATTCCTGACAGGCAGAGCACTGGCCGGACCATTTGGAATGGACGGCACCACAGGATTTGCAAACGAACAGAGACGAGTCACGAGCCATGCGCGGACCTTAGCAGAGCCGTTCCGCAGCGATAGCCAACCCTTCGCGCCCTACGTCCGCGTTTGACGGATGATCACTAACTTGTGGTTGAGAGACGAACATAATTCGTTCGCAATTTGGCAAATCGCCGTAATCATTCTGCCAACCGTATGACTGGAGACGCCAAATGAGCGCACAAAACCCGCCAGCGATTGATCCGAAGCTGGTCGATCGCGTCAAAGGAATCATCCTTCAGCCCAAGCTGGAATGGCCTGTGATCGCGGCAGAGCCGGCAACGGTGAAGGGGTTGTTCACCCGATATGCGATGATCCTCGCAGCTATCGGCCCTGTATGCGGATTTATCGGCGCGGCATTGTTCGGCTTCAATACCGGCATCGTTGGTTCGCTGGTCGTGGCAATCGTGTCCTATGTGCTGAGCCTTGTCGTGGTCTATGTGCTCGGCATTGTTATCGACGCGCTGGCCAGCAGTTTCGGTTCTGAAAAGAACATGCTCCAGTCGATGAAGCTGGCGGTCTATGCTTACACACCGGCTTGGGTCGCAGGTGTGCTCGGGCTGGTGCCCATGCTGGCTGGGCTGGCTCTGCTGGCGGCAATCTACGGCATCTATCTGATGTATCTCGGGTTCGGCCCGCTGAAGAAGACGCCGGAAGACAAGCTGGTCACCTATACCATCGTCACTGTGCTGGTCGCCTTCGCACTGCAAGTGGTTGTCGGCCTGTTCGCCTGGGCAGCGGCACTGCCGTTCGTTGTCGCTTCGGCCATGGTCTCCTGACGGGCGGCCTATGGGATCGGGGCTTGCGAACAGCCCCGGTCCGACTTGAGTGAGTGTTTTTTAATGTCCGTAACCAGTCCGCGTACCCCCGCCGAAATCTGGACGCGGGCCAGGAATATCGCCCTGAGCCCGACGAAAGAGTGGGGCGTCATATCCGAGGAACAGGCAACCCGACGTTCGATCTGGGTGCCCTATGTTCTGGTGCTGACCGCTCTGGGCCCACTGGCTGTCGTGATCGGGTACGCGGTGGCGGGCTTCAGGACAGTGGAAGGGCCGGTATGGCTGCTTCCCATCTCGATCCTGGTCGGCTGGGCTCTCACCCTGCTTCAGCTGTATTTGCTGGCGTTTGTCATAGAAGAAGCAGCGCAGAAGTTCGGGGACGACCCGATAGAGTGCAGGCCCTCAAGGTCGCAGCCTATTCGTCCACGCTCGGCTACATCGGTCACGCGGTGGGCGTCATCCCCTATGTCGGCGTGATTTTGATGCTCGTCTGTTCGGTCGCCAGCCTGTACTCGCTGTTCGTCGGCAACTATCGGTTGATGAAGATCCCGCAGGCGCAGCGTGTCATCGCGACCGTCTGCATCCTCGGTGCAGCCTTCTTCCTAACGGTGCTGGTCTTCTACGTGCCGATGGTGCTGATTGGCGTGATCATCAACATTCTGACCTGACGGTCAACCGACGTAGAGGCGCGGCACGCGCGGGGTGATCGAAGTCAGCAGCTCATAGCTGATGGTGCCAGCAGCTGTTGCGGCTTCATCGATATTGCGGTTGGCACCAAAGATTTCGACGCTGTCGCCCGCCTTCACGTCCAGACCTGTTACGTCCACGGCCAGAACGTCCATCGACACGCGTCCAATGATCGGGCGCAGACCGCCGTTGATCCAGACCTGACCCTTGGGCGAATAGGAGCGCAGCACGCCGTCGGCGTAGCCTGCGCCGCAGGTAGCAACCGTAACGGGCGTTTCGACTTTGAAGCCTTGGGAATAGCCGACTGTTTCGCCAACGGGCACATCGCGTACCTGCATCACCTGAGCGGTTAGCGTGGCAACGGGCGCGATCTTCTCGTGCGGTTTGCCCTCGGGGCCACCGCCGTAGAGGCAGATGCCCGGACGCACGACGTCAAAGCCGAAATCCTCACCAAGGAAGCAGCCTCCCGAGTTGGCAAAGCTGCGGGTGACGCCCGGATACTTCTGGCTAACAGCATCAAAGGTGTCGCGCTGTTGGCGGTTCAAAGGATTGGACGGCTCATCGGCGCAGGCGAGGTGGGTCATCACCAGTTCCAGCCCCGCGAACGGCTCCGGCGCGTTTTCGACGCGATAGCCGAGGCGGTTCATGGCCGTGTCGATCTGGAGGCCGCACGCGCCGCCGCCGGAAGACAGCCAGTTCTCGAACTGCACCGGCTGGTTGAGCACCGGGCGAAGGTTGGCCGCGCGGATCAGGCCGACGTTTTCCCCATGGCCACCGTCCAGCACATAGATGGTTGGCTCTGCACCCAGCGCATCGCGCAGGATCACGCCCTCGGCGGCCCGTGCGACAAAGAAGGTTCGCGCGCCTTCGGCCATCAATCGCTTGGCTACCGCTATCGCGCCGAGGCCATAGCCGTCGGCCTTCACGACCGGATTCACCGGACGACCGGTCAGGGCTTCCAGCGTGTGATAGTTGCGGGCCAAAGCGCCCAGATCGACGGTTAGGGTGGCAGGCAGGGAGGACATGGGGCGGATGTTTACGCCCCCATATCCATGACTTCCAGCCCGTAAAGGGCAGGAAATGCCCTTATTCCGGAATATCGGCGAACGAGCCGCCGTAGCGGCCATCGTGGGCAAGGTTGCCGAATCGGGTGGTGTTCGCGTCGAACGCCAGCTTCACGATGCCGATGGGGCCGTGACGCTGCTTGCCGATGACGACTTCAGCCTGATGCTGCAGGCGGTCCATGTCTTCCTGCCACTTCAGGTGTTCTTCAGTACCTTCACGAGGCTCCGCACGGCCGAGGTAGTAGCTTTCGCGGTACACGAACATCACGCAGTCGGCGTCCTGCTCGATCGAGCCCGATTCACGAAGGTCGGACAGTTGCGGGCGTTTGTCTTCGCGCTGTTCGACCTGACGAGAGAGCTGCGACAGGGCGATGATCGGAACGTTTAGTTCCTTGGCCAGTGCCTTCAGGCCGCCGGTGATTTCGGAGACTTCCTGCACGCGGTTCTTGCCGCTGCCTTCGCCGACGGTGACCAGCTGAAGGTAGTCGACCACGATGAGGTCGAGGCCATGTTCCATACGGGCAAGGCGTCTAGCGCGCGCGGCCAGTTTGGAAATGGAGATACCACCGGTGGCGTCGATGTAGAGCGGGCTTTCGCCGATTTCGATGGCGGCTTCGCGCAGCTTGCCAAAGTCGCTGGCGTCGATCTCGCCCTTACGCAGCTTGTCCGAAGACACGCCCGAGGCATCGGCCAGAATACGCATCGCCAACTGTTCGGCGCTCATTTCCAGCGAGTAGAAGGCCACGACGCCGCCATCGACGGTTTTGCGGCCACCGTCCGGGGTCGGCTCCCACTTATAGTTACGGGCGACGTTGAAGGCGATGTTGGTCGCCAGCGCTGTTTTACCCATCGACGGACGACCTGCGAGGATCAGCAAGTCGGACGGGTGCAAGCCACCGAGCTTCTGGTCGAGGTCATCGAGGCGAGTGGCCAGACCAGCCAGCTTGCCTTCGCGTTGATAGGCTTCGCCCGCCATCTCCACTGCACCCGCGAGGGCGTGAGAGAAGGAGACGAAGCCCGACGACGGCTTGCCCGTTTCGGCCAGCGAATAGAGGGTCTGTTCGGCCTGTTCGATCTGGTCTTCGGCAGGGCGCTCGGGATCGGGGGCTTGCTTGGCGATCTGGCCACCGATGCGGATCAGTTCGCGGCGCAGGGCCAGATCATAGATGACGCGGGCATAGTCCGGCGCATTAGCCGCGGGCGGAGCACGATCCACCAGATCGGCGAGGTAGCGCAGGCCGCCGAACTCGGCGAAGGCCGGATCCTGCTTGAAACGTTCCATCAGGATGGTCGGCTCGGCCAGCAGGCCCTGACGGATGTGCTCTTCGATGGCCTTGTACAGGCGCTGGTGGAAGGGTTCGTAGAAGTGGATATCGCGCAGGCGATCGCTGAGGCGTTCGAACACCCCGTTGTCGAACATCAGCGCCCCCAGAAGCGCCTGTTCGGCTTCCAGGTTGTGAGGCATGGCGGTGACGGAAACAGAGGTGTCGGGAGCCGAAGCGAGGTAATTCATGAGGCCAGTCAAACAGAGGAAGCCGACCCATGGACAGGGCCGGCTCCTATAAACCTTGGACCGTCCACAACGGCTGTTGTCCACAGCCTGTTAAGAACGGGGATAGCGTGGAGGGGTGGCTTAGCCGCGGCAGGGGTAACGTTCAACCATCCAATCGCGGATGGCTTGGGTTACCGTCACATTTCTGCGTCCGGCAGGCATGGCTTCGAAGCGCGCCACCAGAGTTTCCGGGGTGATGCCCGTGCCGGTGGAAGGGATGCAGTGGTTGGGGCGTCGACCTGCGCGCTCGGCGGCGGCTTGCTCGGCCTTGATCTGGTTCACGGCACCGGTCGCTACACGCACCAGACGACGCGTGTCGGAGCGCAGCATCGCGGCGGCGCGATTGCGAGGGATGTCACGCCCGTCCTCGAGGAACTGGGCCACGGTCATCTGCGACTGGGCCAGCGCGGGCAGGCTGGAGCAAACAACTGCCAGAGCGGCAGAAAGGCCGAGGGCCTTCACAGCGATGCGGTGGGTCATGCGGCGGGAATGCTCCGATGAGGGTCTGGATGCAAGACGCGTATATAAGATGCTGCTTGGACTAAGGTCCACTGCCTGAACGGTTGCTGAATATGAAAAAGGGCGTCCCCGCAGGAACGCCCTTTCATTAGTTTAGCCGTTACTGTGACTTACCACTTCAGGCTCAAACGGCCGTAAACGTAGCGGCCGTTGAAGCCATAGGGCGAGAAGTTCGAGAACGGGAAAGCACCCGTCGTGTTGTTCTCGCGCAGGCTTTGACGCGGGTACTGGTCCAGAATGTTGTCAGCACCCACCGACAGGGTAACATTGTCGGTGAAGCGATAGCGGGCTTCGACGTCCGCGATCAGGGCATTGCCCAGTTCCAGATCGGTCGCCTCGGTGGCACCTGCGGCCAATACGTCACCATAGCCGGTCAGGCGGAAGGTGCCGCCCAGCTTCTGGGCTTCCCAGTCGGTCTGGAAGACGACCTTCCACGGCGGCGTACCTTCTTCAAAGCGGGCCACGGCCTGACGTCCGAACAGCGAGGTCGGGGTCGGCAGGACGCCACTCTCGGTTATCGGTGTCTTGGTGACCTTGAAGTCGTTGACGTTACCGGCCAGCGTGAAGTCGAGGCGGTTGCCCGCTGCGGTCTCGGAACGGTAGCGCGCGACAACATCCAGACCCGTGGTCTCGGTATCCACGCCGTTGATGAAGAAGCGGGCTGCGGATGCACCGTAAGGAGCCAACAGGTCGAAGATGGTGCGGGCATTGGTGCCGGGCGCTGCCGTGGCCGTGCCAGTCAGGGTTTCCGACAGGATGATGCGGTCGCTGATGTCGATACGATAGGCATCTGCCGTCAACTCGAACGGACCCGAGCGGGCGACAAAGCCCAGCGAATAGTTCACCGACTCCTCGGCCTGAAGTGGCGATCCGCCCAGCGCCTCGCCCACTTCGCTCACGGACGGATAGGTGCCCGTCTCATAGGCGATGTTGTTGATGTAGAGGATCGAGGTCTGGGTGTAATACTGCTGTTGCAGGCTGGGCGCGCGGAAGCCGGTCGAGACCGCGCCACGGATGGCGAAGTTCGGATTGAAGTCATAGCGAGCAGCCAGCTTGCCCGAGACGTTGTCGCCAAAGTCCGAATAGTTTTCGTAGCGGACTGCGCCCGACAGGGTCAGGCCCTCGGTCACTTCGCCTTCCAGATCGAGATAGACGCCGACGTTACTGCGGTCCTCGTCGACCTCGTTGCTCGGGGTAAAGCCGGTGAAACCGCGCGAGCCGAAGGTGAGGGTGTTGCCTCCTGCGACCAGTACCGGACCGCGCGCGTAGGAAGCCTCTTCGCCCGCGCCGATCTTGTAGTTCTCGCGGCGAGCCTCGAGGCCGACAGCGACGTTCAGCGGGCCGTGCCAGCCAAGGTCGTATTCGCGGCTGGCGTCCACGCCGAGGACCAGTTGGCTGTATTCCAGCGAACCGGCGTAAAACTCGGTCGGGCCGCTCAGGCCATAGGTCGGGTTCATGGTGTTCTCGGCACCGAACTCGATCTTGTTGGAGCCGTAGCCCAGATTGATGTCCAGACCCCATTCGCCCACGTTGCCGCGGATACCGCCCGCAGCCGTCCAGTCGGTCGTCTCGGTCAGGATAAGGGGCAGGTAGCCGTCCGGATATTTACGGCCGTTACCATAGTCGGGGTTTTGGGTCGCGTCGGTCGGGGTGCGGTAGAAAGCGGCTGCCGAAGCATCGCGCTTCTGATAGCCGGCCCAGCCATAGGCTTCCCAACCTTGGGACAGCGGGATGCCCGCATTAAGATAAACCGACAGATCTTCGGCCTGCGCGTCGCCCTGACCGCCGGTGATACGGCCCAGGGTTGGGTTGATGTCCGAGCGGTTGGTGCGGTCGCGGTCACGATACTCGACCGACGCGGTCAGGAAGCCCTCGTCGCCGAGAGCAAAACCTTGCCATCCCGAAACAGTCAGGGTGTCGCCATCGCGGATCTTGTCGTCGCGACCATAGAAGCCGGTGAAGTCGGTGATGTACTGGCCATAGGTGAGAGTGGCTCCACCACCTTCGCGGGCTTCGCGAAGGCGCAGGTTGAGCACGCCAGCAATCGCGTCAGACCCGTATTGGGCGGCCGCGCCGTCGCGCAGCACTTCAATGCGATCAACCGCCGAGGATGGAATGGCATTCAGGTCCACAGCGGACGAACCACGGCCAACCGAGCCGTTCAGGTTCACCAGCGCCGTCTGGTGGCGGCGCACGCCGTTGACCAGCACCAGCGTCTGGTCAGGCCCCTGACCGCGCAGGGTGGCCGGGCGGATGGAGTCGGTACCATCGGTGGCCGACGGGCGCGGGAAGTTCAGGGCCGGAACGGTCGCGGCCAGCTGGGTGGCCAGTTCGGTCGAGCCGCGTTGCTCAAGGGTCTCGGCGGTAACCACATCGACCGGTGCGACGGTGTCGAGGCGCGAGCGGTTGGCGACGCGGGTACCGGTGACGACGATATCGTCCACACTGGTGGCGTCCTGGGCCTCCTGTGCGCTGGCGGCACCGGCGATCAGCAGCACGGAGGCGGAAGCCGCAGCAAACAGGGACGAGCGATAGGCGAATTCACGGATCATCTTGAAATCAGGCTTTCTGGTGTGGCCCGTCCAGAGGAGGGACGCGCCGTCATCCGCGGCAGGCGCGGACAGGTCAGGTTTCAGCTGGGTTATGAAAAGGCGTCAGGCCGACTTGCGGCCGAGACAACTCGGGATCCGCCACTTCGGATCGTGACCGTGTTTCGGCATCTCATATCTCCCCACGTAGTAGCCCCCGTCGGACGGAGCCTGCCTGAGAGGGAGGAAGCATGCGTCGGCGGAACGGGCACATGGAGAAGGTGCCTTTTGGCACCGCCCCCACAGACTGAACCGCAGCACCCTGCGGCGCTTCATTTCAAAGCGATATCGAGATTATCTGAATTAACGTGAAGAGAAACTAAATTCTAATTTAGAGGATAATATGCGCCGCAAATGGACGATCTTATCGCCACGCTTGGTTTGGACCAAAGAAAAAGGGCACCACCCGAAGGTGATGCCCTGATCCTTGATCGCTTGGTCAGCGAAGGACGGTTTGGAAGCTTTAGGCTTCTTCGCCGAAGCCTTCTTGCTGGCCAGCGCCGCCTTCGATGAGCTCTTGAGCAGCTTCTTCAGCCGCTGCACGCTCGTCGTCGAACTGAGCGCGGATGACATCCTCGCCCTTCGCTTGACGCTCGGCTTCATCAGCCGAACGAGCGATGTTCATCTTGACGGTGGCCGACACTTCAGCGTGCAGGCGAACCAGCACTTCGTGAACGCCCAGGGTCTTGATGGCGGTGTTCAGAACAACCTGCGAACGGGTCACGTTGCCGCCTTCAGCCTTGATGGCTTCAGCGACGTCGCGGCCTGCAACCGAACCGTACAGTTGGCCGGTTTCGCCAGCCTGACGGATCATGATGTAGGTTTGACCGTCGATCTTGTCGGCGATGACCTGAGCGTCAGCCTTGTTCTTGTCGTTACGGGCAACGATAGCTGCACGTTCGATTTCGAAGGTCTTCAGGTTGGCTTCGGTAGCGCGGCGAGCCTTGTCGCGCGGAAGCAGGTAGTTACGAGCGAAGCCGTCCTTAACGGTGACGACGTCGCCGATGGCGCCGAGGTTCTCGACGCGTTCCAGCAGAACGACCTTCATCTTACTTCACCACGTACGGCAGCAGAGCCAGGTAGCGAGCGCGCTTGATGGCCTTGGCCAGTTCGCGTTGCTTCTTGGCGGAAACGGCGGTGATGCGCGAAGGCACGATCTTGCCGCGTTCGGAAACGTAACGCTGCAGCAGCTTCACGTCCTTGTAGTCGATCTTCGGCGCGTTGGCACCCGAGAACGGGCAGACCTTACGACGACGGTAGAACGGACGACGGGCCGGGCCGGAGCCAGCCGGAGCGCCCGGGATCGGAGCGGTGGTATCGGTCATCAATACGGTCCTTATTCCGAAGCCGCAGCGTCTTCGCTGCGGTTGCTGCTGCGATCGCGTTCGCGTTCACGGCGTGCCAGCAGCGGCGACAGCTCGAGGTCGAGCTCTTCGACGCGGATGGTCAGCCAACGCAGCACGTCTTCGTTGATCGACAGTTGGCGCTCAACTTCGGCCATAGCGGCCGGCGGTGCGTCAACGGCGAGCAGGGAATAGTGAGCCTTGCGGTTCTTCTTCACGCGGTAGGTAAGGTTGCGCAGACCCCAGTACTCGATCTTGGCGACAGAGCCGCCTTGTTCTTCGATCAGAGCCTTGATGGTGTCGTTCAGCGCTTCGGCCTGTTGCGCCGAGATATCTTGGCGCGTCATGACCGTGTGCTCGTAAAGAGCCATGCGGTATTCTCCCTTGGTGGACATCGGCGCAGGCGAACCGGGTAGTTCGTCTACGATGGCTCCTGATGTGGCGGACGGGAGTTTCCCGACACCTTGACGATCCACAGCAGGACCGAAGCCCTGGAAAGGGGCGGCCTATACGGGAAAAACGCTGAAAGGGCAAGGGACGGGGCTTTTGCGGACGGGTGTCCGGTCAGTGCATCCATAATACCGAACTTGGTGTTGAGTACGAACAGCGCAAACATGGCCGCAGTTTCGGAGCGGGAGGCTCAATGTCCGACATCAATCCCAACGCTGGGTTAGTGCCCAAGAACAAATGGTCCTTGATCGGGCCAGGCATTGTTGTGGCAGCAACGGGCGTGGGTGCGGGGGACCTTGTCGCCACCCTGATCGCAGGTTCCAAGTTCGGCTATGCGCTGCTTTGGGCCGCGATCATCGGCACCATCCTGAAGATCGCGCTGGCCGAGGCGGTCGGGCGTTGGACGCTGGCGGGCGAGCGCACTATTTTTCAGGGCTGGTCCAGCCTCGGGAAGGGCTTCTTCGGTTCACCGATCAACTGGGCGGGGGCGTATTTCGGCATCTATGTCGTGATCTGGGGCTTTGTTTACGGCGCGGCGGCCATGACGTCCTCGGCTCTGCCCTTGGCCGCGCTGTTTCCTGTGCTGGATATCAAAGTCTGGGGCATCCTTAGTGGCATCGCGGGCCTGGCCTTTGTCTGGTTCGGCGGATACGGCCTGTTCGAGAAGGTGATGACCTTCTCGGTAGGGGTGATGTTCGTCACCGTAATCGGGTTGGCCATTATCGTGGCACCTGACATTCCAAACCTGCTTACCGGCCTTTGGCCGAGCCTGCCGGAAGGCTCGGTCTTCTATACGCTGGGTCTGATCGGCGGTGTGGGCGGCACGATCACTATGGCCGCCTATGGCTATTGGCTGAACGCCAAGGGCTGGAGCGGTCCGTCGTGGATGAAGGTCATGCGACTGGATAATCAGGTCGCCTATGTCGTGACCGGCGTCTTCGTCGTGGCCATGCTGATCGTCGGGGCCGAGTTGCTCTATAGTGCGGGCATTGCGCTTCAGGGTGGCGATCGTGGGTTGCTGGATCTTGGCGAAGTGCTGCGCCAGCGGTTCGGTCAGCCCGTCGCCATTGTGTTCCTGATCGGCTTCTGGGCCACCAGCTTCTCATCTTTGCTGGGTGTCTGGCAGGGGGTGAGCCTGATGTTTGCCGACTTTATCGCCCACGTGCGCGGCAAGAGCGATGATCCCCACGCTCGCGGCGACAAGTCCACCGCTTTCCGCCTGTTTGCCCTGTGGCTGACGTTCCCGCCGATCATGCTGCTGTTTATGGACAATCCGTTCGGCCTCATCGTTGCCTATGGCGTGCTGGGCAGCCTGTTCATGCCGTTCCTCGCGGGGACACTGCTGTGGCTGCTGAACTCGTCGCGGGTTCCGCCCGAGTGGCGCAGTCAATGGCTGTCGAACCTGATGCTGGCGGCAGCGACCATATTGTTCGGCGTGTTGGCTGTGCGCGAGATCATTACCCAGATCGGCAAGCTGATCGCATGATGCCTTTCTCTTGCCGCGAGGTCAGGTTTGGCCTACGCCTCGCGGCCTGAGTTTAACGAGAAAAACGGACGAAACGCTGATGAGCCTCGCGCTTCTCTTCCCCGGTCAGGGTAGCCAGTCGGTCGGTATGGGCGTGGCCCTGGCCGAAGCTTTTGCCAGCGCACGCGAAGTGTTTGCCGAAGTCGACGACGCTCTGAACCAGAAGCTGTCGGCCCTGATGAAGGATGGCCCCGAAGGCGATCTGACGCTGACGGAAAATGCCCAACCGGCCCTGATGGCTGTCTCGGTCGCCACCGCCCGCGTTCTGAAGAACGAGTTCGGCGTCGACGTTTCCAGCGCCGCCTTCGTGGCTGGTCACTCGCTGGGTGAATATTCGGCTCTGGCGGCTGCGGGTTCGATCTCGCTGGCCGACACCGCTCGTCTGCTGAAGCTGCGCGGTCAGGCCATGCAGCGCGCTGTGCCGGTGGGCAAGGGCGCGATGGCCTCGCTGATTGGTCCGAAAACCGATCTGGCTCTGGCTGAAGAAGCCGCCAAGGCAGGTTCGGCGGCGGGCGTCTGCGTCGTCGCCAACGACAACAACAAGGGCAATGTCGTCATCTCGGGCGACAAGGCTGCCGTCGATCTGGCCATCGAAAAGGCCAAGGAACTGGGCGCACGCGCGATTCCGCTGAACGTTTCGGCACCGTTCCACTGCCCGCTGATGGCTCCGGCTGCGGACGAAATGGCCGCAGCTCTGGCTGACGCCAAGATCGTGGTGCCGTCGGCTCCCGTGGTTGCCAACATCACCGCCCGTCCGGAAGTCGATCCGGAGACCATCCGCCGCCTGCTGGTCGAGCAAGTCACCGGCCGCGTCCGGTGGCGCGAGAGCATGGAGTGGATGGCCACCGAGGGCGGCGTAACCCGCTTCGTCGAAGTCGGCGCGGGCAAGGTCCTGACCGGCATGGCCAAGCGCATCGCCGCCGACGCCGAGGCTCTGGCGCTGAACACGCCGGAAGAACTGGAAGCCTTCGCCAAGTCGCTGTGAGCGCGGGCTTAAGCTGAAATGCCAGAGGGCGGGAGAGTTAATCTCCCGCTTTTTTCTTTATCGGCTGATACCCAAATCCGCATCCAGTACGGGGCGCAGTTCGTCCAGCACATTGACCGAGCGATAGGGCAGGGCCTGCATCATCAGGACGGCGGCGAAGTTGTGGGCGGGGTCTATCCATGCCTGTGTCGAAGCATTCCCGCTCCAGCCGAACTCTCCGGCACGTTTGTGGCCCACACGCGCTACCCAGCCACCGAAGCCATGCCCGCCGCCATTGGCTGTCAGGCCTTCGGGCAGGATGTCCGAGCGCAGCAGTCGCGCTGTTTCGGGCTTCATAATCCGGCGTCGTCCGCCTGCGCCGTCGTTGAGCAGCATCGTCAGGAAATCGATATAGTCCGATGCCGTGGATAACAGGCCCGATCCGGCGAACGGTATGGGAACGGGGCGCGACAGGTCGGCAGCGGACGTGTTGGGCACCGGCTGGCGCGGCCCTGTGCCGTTGCTTCCATAGTTATAGAGCGCGGCTAAACGCTGGGCATCGCCCTCTCTCAAGCGCCAGACTGTGTCCTGCATGGCGAGGGGATCTAGGATGCGCCGCTGAACAAACGCGCCGAACGGCATGCCTGCCGCGCGCTCGATCACGATGGCCAATACGTCGATGGAAATGCCGTATTCATATTTCGTGCCCGGCTCGAACATCAGCGGGATGTCTGCCAGTCGGGTGATCAGTTCGTCATAGCTGGCGGGCAGGGGCGCGTCGCCTCGCGAACTGGTCGCCATGAATGCTCCCTGTTTCGCGTATTCCCGCTGGATGGCGTTGTTGCCTGTGTGGGCATAGGTAAAGCCAGCCGTATGGGTCAGCAGGTGACGGATCGTCATTGTATTTACAGCGGGTCGGCCTGCCAGTCCGCGCGCCGGATTGGTCGCAACCTTGAGTGAGGCGAACTCCGGTATGAGGTCAGCCACCGGCGTGTCCAGACCGAACCGGCCTTCTTCCATCAGAATGGCCGCTGCTGCCCCTGTGATGAGCTTCGTCATCGAATAGATTCGGAACAGGGTGTCCCGATCCGCTCGTGTAAAGCTGCCAAAATCGAGGGTTCCGGCCTGAACAAAGGCCTTCCCGCCCTCCGGCAATGCCACCCCGACAGCAAGACCGGGAAGGCGGCCAGCCGCGACGAACCGGTTCAAAACGTCCTGCGTCAAAGGCAGTCGATCCAGACCGAGGGGCGTGGCTTCCGCCGAAGAACCCACGCTTGCACAAGCACTAAGGCCCAGAGGAAGCGACAGCGCCCCCATGCCGAACAGAAGGGCGCGTCGGTCGAAATGGGGGCGTTCAATGATCATCGAAACTTTCCGTTGCGGCACCTTCCTCTGGCGAAGCAGCTTCGCATCGGATAGGAGCGGGTGAAAGATTTGGCGGAGCTAACCTTAATGTTCAACCTTGAAGGCAAGACCGCGCTGGTTACGGGCGCGACCGGTGGCATTGGCGGCGCTGTGGCGCGTGCCCTGCACGCACAGGGCGCACACGTTGTTCTGTCCGGTACCCGCGAGGCTGTGCTGGCAGAGCTGCAAGCCGAGCTGGGCGAGCGTTCGTCGTTTGCTGTGGCCAACCTGTCGGATCCGGATTCGGTTGACGGTCTGGTCGCGGCGGCCGAAGCGGCTGCCGGCAACCCGCTGGACATTCTTGTCGCCAACGCAGGTATCACCAAAGACGGCCTGCTGATGCGCATGAAGGACGAGGATTTCCAGTCGGTTATCCAGATTAACCTTGAGTCCTACTTCCGCCTGACCCGCGCCGCGATGAAGGGCATGATGAAGCGCCGTTCGGGCCGCATCATCGGCGTGACCTCGGTTGTCGGCGTCACCGGCAATCCGGGCCAAACCAACTATTCGGCTTCCAAGGCGGGCATGATCGGCTTCTCCAAGTCGCTCGCTCAGGAAGTGGGTTCGCGCGGTATCACCGTGAACTGCATCGCGCCGGGCTTCATCGCCTCGCCGATGACCGATGTACTGAATGACCAGCAGCGCGAAGCGATTCTCGGCCGTATTCCGGCAGGTCGCCTCGGTACGGGCGATGAAATTGCTGCTGCTGCCGTCTATCTTTCGTCGAACGAAGCCGCTTACGTGACGGGCCAAACCCTGCACGTAAATGGCGGTATGGCGATGATCTGACCCCTCGGGATGTGATCACAATCCGATCACACCCCGCAACAAACTGTTTCCTAACCCCAAGGCTGTGCTAAAGGGCGGAAACGCTCGCGGTGTTTTGAGTCCTCGGACTTGCGACATCATAGGCTGCCGTGAACCGGCGACTACATCAAACCCCGCCATCACGGCGACAACGAAACAGGCAAGAGAGACACTCATGTCCGATACCCTCGAACGCGTCCGCAAGATCGTCATCGAACAACTGGACGCCGACCCGGACAAGGTCACCGAAAAGGCTTCCTTCATCGACGATCTGGGCGCTGACTCGCTCGACACCGTCGAGCTGGTTATGGCCTTCGAAGAAGAATTCGACGTCGAAATCCCGGACGATGCTGCTGAGCACATCCAAACCGTCGGCGACGCCGTGAAGTTCATCGACGAGAAGCTGGGCGCCTAATATCGGCCCCTGCGATTTTGTCGCAGACTTAAAGCTAATGGCCGCCGTGACGGAACCCTAGCGGGACCGTCCGGCGGCCATTAGTGTTTCTGGATATGAATCAGTCATCAGACTGATTCACGACCTCGTATCCGGGCGCCCCGCGTGGCGACCGTCTGGCTTTCAAAGCCGTCGTACTGTCAAAATCTAAGGAGCGCGAACCATGCGCCGCGTTGTCATCACGGGCCTCGGCCTAGTCACTCCGTTGGGCACTGGCGTCGAGCACGTCTGGAAGAACCTGCTGGATGGCCAGTCGGGTATCCGTCCGATCACGAATTTCGACACCGAAGGCTATGGCTGCACCATCGCGGGCGAAGTGCCTGCTGTTGATGGTCGCGGTGGCGGTGCGCCGGACCAGCCTGGCGTATTCGACTTCGACAGCATCGTGACCCCCAAGGAACGCAAGCGCGTGGACGACTTCATCGTCTTCGCCATGGCGGCTGCCGACGAGGCGCTGGCCGACGCGAATTGGAAGCCGGAAACCGACGAAGACCAGGAAGCGACCGGCGTCATGGTGGGCGCCGGAATTGGCGGCCTTGGCCCCATCGCTGACACTGCAATCATTCTGAAAGAGCAGGGCCCGCGCCGCGTCAGCCCGTTCTTCATCCCATCGGCGCTGATCAATCTGGCGTCGGGCCAGATTTCGATCCGCCACGGCCTGAAAGGCCCGAACCACTCGGTCGTTACCGCCTGCGCCACCGGCGCACACGCCATCGGCGACGCTGCACGCATGATCGCTCTGGGCGATGCCGACGTCATGCTGGCCGGCGGTGCCGAAAGCTCGATTGTGCCGATCGGCATCGCGGGATTCCTCGCCTGTAAGGCGCTGTGCACCGCCTATAACGACACGCCAGAAAAGGCCTCGCGTCCTTATGACCGTGGTCACGCCGGCTTCATCATGGGCGAAGGCGCGGGCATCATGGTTCTGGAAGAATACGAACACGCCAAGGCGCGCGGCGCGAAAATCTACGCCGAAGTTGTTGGCTACGGCATGAGCGGCGACGCCTATCACATCACCGCTCCTTCGGAAGACGGCGACGGTGGTCTGCGCGCGATGAAGGCTGCGCTCAAGCGTGCTGGACTTCAGCCGCAGGACCTCGATTACATCAACACCCATGGCACCTCGACCATGGCCGACTGGATCGAACTAAAGGCCATCGAGCGTCTGGTCGGTGACCACGCCAAGAATGTTGCCGTGTCTTCGACCAAGTCGATGACGGGCCACCTTCTGGGGGCCGCAGGTGCAATTGAAAGCGTCTTCTCGGTTCTGGCTATTCGCGACCAGAAGGTCCCGCCGACGATCAACCTCGATGATCCGGAACACGAAACCGAAATCGACCTTGTCGCGCATAAGGGCAAGGATAAGGCTATCAATGTCGTTATGTCGAACTCGTTCGGCTTTGGCGGCACCAACGCAGCTGTGATCTTCAAGAAGGTCGACTGACTTGGCCAAGGCTCCGACGCGCCGCCCAGCGGCTAAAAAGACCCCGTCGCGCGGAAATGGCCCGAAGGGGTCGCGTTCGAGCCTTGGTATCGGCCTGCTGACGGCGGGCGGCACCTTGGGACTGTTCCTGATCGCCGCCCTTATCGCGCTGTGGGCTGTCTATTGGGGACCGGGGCCGAAGGCCGCGAACGGCGATTATACGATCGTTACAGTTCAGAGCGGCACCGGCGTCCCCGCCATTGCGGCCACTCTCAAACGTGAAGGCGTTATCCGCTCGACCGATCTGTTCAAGGCGGCCATGAGCCTGAGCGGGGCCGACCGCAAGGTCCGGGCTGGCGAGTATGAAGTGCCGTCTGGCGCGTCGTTGTCCAAGATCGTGCACATGCTGGCCAACGGTAAGGGCGTGCGTCACTTCGTGACCCTGCCGGAAGGCCGCTCGTCCGCTCAGGCTGTCGAAATCCTCATGCGTAATCCCGTTCTGGTGGGCGAGATTACCGAAGTCCCCGAGGAAGGCTCTCTGTGGCCGGAAACCTATGAGGTGACCCGCGGCGAGACCCGTCAGGCCGTGATCGCGCGGATGCAGCGCATGGCCAAGCAGAAGATGGATGCCCTGTGGCCCACGCGAGGGCCGAACTCGGTCGCTCGCACGCCGCACGAAGCGCTAGTGCTGGCATCAGTCGTCGAAAAAGAAACCGGCATCGCTTCCGAGCGTCCGGTCGTCGCCGCTGTATTCTCCAACCGTCTGCGTGTCGGAATGCGCCTCGAGAGCGATCCGACCATTATCTACGGCATCACCAAGGGCCGTCCGCTGGGGCGTGGTCTGAAGCTGTCGGAGATCCGCGCCAACACGCCGTGGAACACCTACGTCATCAACGGGCTTCCGCCCACGCCGATTGCCAATCCGGGCGAGGCGTCGATCAAGGCGGTTCTGAACCCGCCGAAGTCCGACTATCTGTTCTTCGTTGCCGACGGCACTGGTGGCCACGTCTTCGCCAGCACCTATCAGGAACATCTGTTGAACGTCGCCCGCTGGCGCGACGTCGAGCGTCGCCGCGCCGCTATTGAGCGGGGAGAGACCCTTGAGGATACTCTGCCGTCGTCGGTTGAGGACTCAGGTCCGCGCATTCTGACGCCGGATCAAATCCCTGCGGGCGCGCAGGTCATCCGCGTCCCTGAGGATGCCCGCTAATGCCGCTTATCTCGGGAATGACGGGTTTTGGCCGTGCTGATGGTGCGCTGAACGGCTGGGTCTGGACCGTCGAGGCTCGCTCCGTAAACGGGCGCAGCCTCGAGGTACGCTATCGCGGCCCGCACGGGTTTGAATCGCTTGAGCGCGCGGCGAAGTCGGCGGCTCAGGGCCGACTGCATCGCGGGCAGGTTTCGATTGGCCTCCAGGCGCGCCGCGATGGCGCGGGCGAGGGCACGATCAAAATCAACGAAGAGATCTTGGGCCGCTATACCGAACTGGCGCGCGGCTTGATGGATCAGGGTATGGCTCCGGCTTCGGCTGACGGCATTCTGGCCCTGCGGGGCGTTATCGAAGCCAGCGAAGAGGGCGAGAATCCGGACGCCCACGCTGCGGTCGAAACGGCTATGGTGGAAACGATAGAGGCCGCACTTGACGCCCTGAAGGTTTCGCGCGGGCAGGAAGGGGCAGCGCTGCTCCCCGTCGTCAGCGGATTTGTCGACCACATCGAAAGCCTTGTGGCCAAGGCCGAAACCGAAGCCGATGCACAGGTCCAGGCGATCCGCGAGCGCTATACCCGCCGTATCAGCGAACTGGCGGGTGAGGTTGTCGGACTGGAGGAGCGCATCTTCCTCGAAGCAGCCGCCCTCGCAACCAAGGCCGATGTGCGCGAGGAACTGGATCGTCTGGTGGCGCATATTGCGTCTGCGCGCGCGCTTTTGGGCTCGCCACCTGCAGGTCGCAAGCTGGACTTCCTGATGCAGGAGTTCATGCGCGAGGCGAACACCCTGTGCTCCAAATCCGCGACGACCGATCTGACCGCGGTGGGTCTGGAACTGAAGGCCGTAATCGAGCAGCTGCGCGAGCAGGTCCAGAACGTCGAATAAGTCACACGACGAATGGAGAGTGCTCTAAAATGGCCTGATACCTTGCGGTACGGGTCGGGCAGTTTTATGCACCCACGCTTCCTACAGAGTCGTTGAAAGCCAGTCATGACGAACGCGCGTACCCCTCGCCGGGGTGTTCTCCTCATCGTCGCCAGCCCTTCGGGCGCGGGCAAAACCAGCCTGTGCCGCCGCTTGATGTCGGACCACAAGGGTTTGGAGCTTTCAGTTTCGATGACGACCCGTGGCATCCGTCCCGGTGAAGTCGATGGTCGCGACTATAACTTCGTCTCGCGCGAAGAGTTCGAGCGCCTGATCTCCGCCGATGCCTTCCTCGAATGGGCAGACGTTCACGGCAATCTGTACGGCACCCCGCGTGCACCGGTGGAACGCGCTTTGGCCGAAGGCCGTGACGTGCTGTTCGACATCGACTGGCAAGGTGCCCGCGACGTAGCCGAGAAATGCCCCGGTGATGCAGTGCGGGTCTTCATCCTGCCGCCGTCGCTGGAAGAACTGCGCCGCCGTCTGGTGACCCGCTCGCAGGATTCCGACGAGGTAATCGAGCGCCGCGTCGCCAATGCCAAGGGCGAGATCGAGCACTGCGACGAGTTCGACTACGTGCTGGTCAATCAGGACTTTGACCGCTCTTACGCCGAACTGGCCCACATCTATCACGCAGAACGTAGCTGCCGCACTCGCAACCTGTGGGTCGAAAACTACAAGCAAGCCCTGCTCAAAGAAGTGGTCTGACCGTCGTCAGACCACAGGTTTGATGACTTTCACCTTCGCCGGTGACCTGACTGTTGGCGGGGCATCGGCGGTGGTGAACTGAAGTGACACTTTCAGGCCGGTCTGTAGATATTCCAGATCGGCCGTGCCCTGCAGCGACCCTTCGATGCTGTTTTTGATCAGCCGTGAGCCAAACCCCTTGCGCGTGGGGACATTGGCCGGAGGGCCGCCCATTTCGCGCCATTCCAGACGTACTCGCCCGGTCTTGTCGGGCAGGGTCCAGCGCACGCGGATCGTGCCGTTGGGGCTTGTGAGCGCGCCATGCTTTGCGGCATTGGTCGTCAGCTCGTGAGCGATTAGGCCCATAGCCAGCGCACGCTTGGGATCCAGCAACAGCGAGGGGCCGTCGATTACCGCCTGCTGGGTGTAGGGGCGCAACTCCTGCAGGAATATCGCGGCAATGTCGGCGCTCTCCCAGCCCGTATTGGTCAGCAGGGTCTGGGTGTTTGACAGCGCCAGAAGTCGCGATTGGAAGGTATCGATAAAGGTCGGCAGATCGGGGCTGCCCCGCGCGGTCAGGGCGGCAATGGACTGGATGCTGGCGAAGTTGTTCTTGAGACGGTGGTTCAGCTCGTTAAGCAGCAACTTCTGACGGGCGTCGCTGACCTCCAGCGCCGTGCGGATCGAATGGGCCTCGGTGATGTCGATCAGGATGCCAGCCATTTTGATGTGGTGTTGACGACGCATCATCATCATACGCCCGCGCACCGCAACCCAGCGGTTGCCCAGCTGGATTTCCATTTCCTTGCTATGGGTGGTGTTGGCCGTACGCATCGCCTTCTTGGCCATGGCGATGGCGGCATCGACAAGGGCGGGGGAGTGGTCCTTCAGCACGGTCTTGCCGTCTTCCTCGACCGGTCGGACCAATAGGTTGCGCGCATGGGGCGACAGCCACACCTGACGACTGGGCAGGCGAACCTCCCAATAGCCGATGTCCCCTGCGTCCAGAACCGACAATAGCTTGATGCGCCTATCCAGGTGTGCCGTGACTATGGTCGCGACCAGCAGGGTGACGGTCAGCAAGGCGGTAATGAGCGCCAGCGTCAGGCCGCTGGTGCCGTGGGCTTCGCTGATGTGGGCCGCTGTGCCGGTGGTGACTTCGGTTCCGGCCATGGCGATGTGGTGCATGGCCGAGACTGCCACAGCCAGAAACACCGACCCGAGTGCTTTCTGGCGGTTCGACAGGTCCGAGCGCACCAGCATCATGGCCCCGAACGAGGCCACTATGCCTGCGCCAAGGGCGGCAAAGATGTAAGGCGGTGCGTATTCCAGCCTTGCCGAGGTGCGGATGGCTGCCATGCCGACATAGTGCATCAGGGCAATGGCAAGAACCATCGCCGCTCCGGAGGCAGCGAGGTGTGGCACGCGCGCCTGAGGCTTGGCCGCTATCCAGAAGGCGACGCTTGTGCCCAAAAAGGCCAACAGCAGCGACAGGGCCGTAAGAGGTATGTCGTAGGTAACGGGGGTGCCGGTCGAGAAGCCCTGCATGGCGATGAAATGCATCGACCAAATGCCGCCACCCATGGCCGCAGCGGTTGCGGCCAGCCATGCCAGACGCCGGACTTCAAGATTGGCGCGGACGCGTTCAAGCAGGCTTAGCGCTGTCCACGACGCTAGAATAGCGACGGCGAAAGATAGCGCGATATAAACCGTATCGTGGCTATGGCCCAAGTTGCACTCCGCGACTGCGACTGACGTTCTGGAACAGGTCAGTCAACGCTTTGGCATACTATTGTTACATCAAGGGTTGAAAAAGGGTATGATCCTCGCAATCGCGTCTTTGACCTCATCCGTCGAGACGGCGAAACTGAAACGGATAAAGCGATGTCCGTCCACGGGATCGAAGTCCACACCCGGAGCCGTCGCCACGCCGGTCGCCCGCAACAGACGCTCGCAGAAGTCGATGCTGTTGTCGGTCAGATGGCTGATGTCGGCATAGATGTAGAAGGCACCGTCAGGCGGGGCGATGGTCGCCAGACCCAGTTGGGCCAGGGCCTCTAGCATCAGGCGACGGTTTTCGCGGTACACATCGACATAGCTTTCCAGCACATCCTCGCAGTCCATGGCGACCAGAGCGGCGCGCTGGCTGAGGGTGGCGGGGGTGAGGAACATATTCCCCATGCGCGCGCGGGTCTGATCGACCAATTCGGCGGGTAGAATAACCCAGCCCAGTCGCCAGCCCGGCATGGACCAGTATTTGGAGAAGCTGTTCACCACCACAGCGTCCGGCGCATACTCCAGCATGCAGGGCGCGCGGCCTTCGTAGATCAGCCCGTGGTAGATTTCGTCCGAGATGATCTTGATGTTCTTGCGGGCGCAGACCTCGGCAATGGCCTTCAACTCGGCCTCTGGGATCAGCGATCCGGTGGGGTTGGCGGGGCTGGCGAGAATGACACCTTTGGGTGCGGGCTCGATGGCATCGAGGGCCGCTGCCGTCATCTGATAGCCGACCTCGGGGCCACAACCGATCTCGACACACTCCATGTGCATCGCCTTCAGCGTGTTGCGGTAGGCCACATAGCCTGGGCGGGCGGTAGCCACGACATCACCCGGCTGGAACAGTACCGACAAGGCAACGACCAGAGCCGGCGACGCACCTGCCGTCAGGACGATACACCAGGGATCAACCGTCACGCCGTAGCGGTCGGCATACAGTTTGGCGATCCGCTCGCGCAGCTTGGGGTCTTCCCAATAGCCGCCCGCCTCGGAATCCAGACGCGCGTGGGCCTCGGCAATCGCCTTGGGCGGTGCGCCCGTCGACGGCTGGCCGAATTCCATGTGGATCACCGAACGGCCCTGAGCCTTTAACTCATGGGCGATGCGGGAGATGCTGATGGCGCGGAAAGGATCAATCTGTACAGTCATTTAGAGAGCATCTGCCAAACGCAAGAAACCTGCAACGTCGATGGTTTCGGCGCGGGCTTCGGGGGAAATACCGGCGGCTTCGCAAAGCGCGGCACCGCCGAGTTGTTTAAGTGAAGAGCGCAGCATTTTACGGCGCTGGCCAAAGGCAGCCGCCGTAACGCGTTCCAGCTTCTTCAAACGTTCTGGCGAAGGGCGCACGGCGTGCGGGACCAGATGGACCACGGCAGAGGCAACTTTGGGCGGAGGGGTAAAGGCAGCAGCGGGCAAGTGCATCACAATGCGAGCCTCGCACACGGCCTGAGAGATGACGGCCAGACGGCCATAGGCGTCTTCGTCGGGCTGAGCCACCACACGCTCGGCGACTTCCTTCTGGAACATCAGCGTCAGAGCATGCGGAAGCCACGGCCCCGTCAGCCATTTGATCAGCAGCGGCGTACCGACGTTATAGGGCAGATTCGACACCAGATGGGTCGGGCCGTCCGAGAGCTCGGCTTCCTTGACCTTGAGCGCGTCGGCCTCGTGGATCGTCAGGCGGCCCGAGCCGTCGTCGAGTTCGGACAGCAGCGGGATGAAGCGCGGGTCTTTCTCGACCAGAATAACCTTGCCCGCGTCGCTTTCGATTAGGGCGCGGGTCAGGCCACCGGGGCCGGGGCCGACCTCGATGACATTTCGGCCGTCAAACGGGCCGGCATAGCGCACGATCTTGCGGGTAACATTGAGGTCCAGCAGGAAATGCTGGCCAAAGCTCTTCTTCGCCGACAGGCCGTGGGCGTCGAGCGTTTCGCGGAGGGTGGGAAGGTGGTCGGTCACGACGCAGTTGTTAGCGCGTTGCGCGCTTGGCCGCCATGTCTGAAGCTAGTTTTACCGCCGCAATAAAGCTGTCGGCGCGAGCAATGCCGCGACCCGCGATATCGAACCCTGTGCCGTGATCGGGCGAGGTACGCACAATGGGCAGCCCCAGAGTGGCGTTGACGCCGCCCCAGAAGTCCAGCGTCTTTACCGGAATAAGAGCCTGATCGTGATAGAGGCAGATATGGGCGTCGTAACGCTTGCGTGCCTCTTCGTGGAACAAGGTGTCTGCGGGCAGGGGATCGGTGATGTCGATGCCTTCGCCGCGCAACTGTTCGGCGGCGGGGCGCAGGATGGTGACTTCCTGAAGACCGATTGATCCGCCTTCGCCTGCGTGGGGGTTCAGACCCGCCATGGCCAGACGCGGCTTGGCAATGCCGAAATCGCGCTTCATCGACTCATGGACGACGCGGGCAATGCGGGTCACACGGTCGGGGGTCACCAGTTCAGGCAACTGGTCGATGGGAACGTGGATGGTTACGAGACAAGCGCGCAGGTCTTGTGCCGTCAGCATCATCACAGGACCGCGCGTGCCGACGAAGGGCATGTCAGCGGTCAGTTCAGCGATGAACTCGGTATGGCCGGGGAAGCGGAAGCCCGCTGCATACATCGGGGCCTTGGCGATAGGCGCGGTCACCATGCCCGCCGCCTCGCCCGACAGGATCAAATCGACCGCACGCTCGATCCAGTCGGCAACCATTGGCGCATTGGCCGGATCGGGCTGGCCAGCAACGACCTTGGTGGGAACGGGCTGGTCGATGACCGGAATGGCGCGGTTGAAGACCTGAAACGCCTCGGAGGCGCTGTAAACGGCTTCGACCGGCGCGCCCTGCTTGGCCAGAATGGCGGCATCGCCGATGACAGCGAAGGGCAGGGGCGCAGGTGCAAGGATGGACTGGCGCTGTGTTTTCAGCGCCTGCCATCCCTTGGCGATGATTTCAGGGCCGACGCCAGCGGGGTCGCCCATGGTCACGACCAATGGGCGCGGTCCGGTCGGCCCTTCGATCATTGCTTGATTTCGATCAGAGCATCTTCACGCAGGTCGCGCAGATAGCGACGGCCCAGCATTGCGAAGTTCTGACCCTGCAGGCGGTTTTCAACTTGCTGGCGGGACGGCACTTCCGGACCACCGACGCGACGGTCACAGACGGCCAGCAGGTGCAGACCCAGCGGCGAGCGCACAGGATCGCTGACCGAGCCAACGGATGCCGAACGCGCCACTTGCTGGAACTGCGGCAACAGGTTGGAGATGTCAGCTTCACCCAGATCAGAGCCCAGAAGGCCCTCTTCCGAGCGGGCGCGCTCCAGGATGTTGTCGCAGGTCAGCTGACCGCGGATGCCGTTAAGGCGGGCGGTCGCCGCGGCGACTTCGGCCTCGGTGGCAGTTTCCGGCAGTTCGATCATGACCTGCTTCAGCGAGACGTGGCTGGTGGCCGCGCCTGCACGTTTGTCACGCATATAAACGATATAGACGCCGCCTTCGACGACGATCGGGTTCGAAAGCTGGCCAACTTCGAGCACGTCAAATGAGGCTTGCAGCGCCGGTTGCACGCTGCCCTGAACAACCCAGCCTGCGTCACCGCCACGGGCAGCCGAAGGTGCCGACGAGAACTGGCGAGCCACGTTCTGGAACGGCGCGCCTTGAACCATTTGTGCGATAAGTTGGCGTGCACCATTCACGGCTTCCTGCATACCGCCAACGCGTGCCGCGTCGAGGTAGATTTCGCCGATCAGATATTGGGGCTTGGTCGCCGATTCCGTGATCTGGCGCAGAGCCTGATCCACCTGGCTGCGGCTGACCTTTGCACGGTCGCGGAAACGACCCACCGTCAGATCGCTCCAACCCAGACGGGTGCGGATGCTCTCGCGGAAGGGGGTAAGCTGAATGCCGCCCTGTTGGACAAAGCGCAGATATTCCTGAACCGAGACGCCAGCTTCACGAGCCATTTGCTCGATTTCCTTGTCGACTTCTTCGTCGGAAATCTTGAGCTGCTCGAACTTGGCGATCTCCTGCGCTTGCAGGCGCTCGTCGATCAGGTCGTTCAGAGCCTGTTGTTGCAGGGCCGGCAGGGTTTCCTGCGTCGGCTGAACCTGCGACATCATGATGGTCAGCAGCATACGCTGGCGCAGGTCGAAGCCGGTGATGATGCGGTCGTTGACTGTCGCCACGACGCCGTCAGCCATCTGGAAGCGCGCTTCCGGAGCGGGACGAACCGGGGCTTCTTCCGCAGCGGGATTAAGCGTGCCAGCAGCCTGGGGTTCCTGCGTCGGCGCAACCTGCGCGACGGCGGGAGCCAAGGTGGCTGACGTCAGAAGGGCGGCAATCGCCGTACCCGTAGTGAAACGCTTGAAACCCATAGTGAGTCCTGATTCCCTTTGGCGGTCGGTCTTCTCGGTCACAGACCCAGTCCTTGGGCTGTGTATCGCATGCATGCCATCGACGCGATATCCCTACCGTAATTCAGTGTGATCATATCCGTTACCGCCAAATGTGACGAGGTTTAGGCGGATAAATACGCCTTCGCTGGGGCCGGTGGGGCGGACGCGGGTGTTATCGCGTCTCCAGCCGAACTCCAGACGGAAGCAGTCGTCGTCGTACAACAGGCCGACTTCGGAGCGGGTGATGATATCGCGTTCTAGATCGGCGATGCCGCGAACGGTAACGCCCCAGTTGCGATAGACGAACTGTTGAGCCGCCAACTGGACGAACTCGTAGTTGCGGTTGAGCGGTCCGGCCAGCGGGTTCGACGAGTCGACGATATAGCTGAGGGCACCCGAGTTGCGACGGCCCCAGTCGCCGCTGATGGTGGCTTCGGCGCGGCGCAGGGTGCCTTCGCCGTCCATCACAGCGTGGAACCAGCCGCGAACTCGGTCGGACGGATCGAACGTGCCCTGAACAACCCAGTCGGAGTTGCGACGGGCCAGACCCGACGGGTCGTAAAGTTCGGTAGGCGAATCCGGTACCGGCACGAGGAAGGCGCGTTCGCTTTCATCACGGAACGAGCGACCGATAAACAGGCTAGCCGAGCGACCATCGGCCCAGTTCACGGTTGCACGACCACCGGCGGTGAAGCGCAAGCCGCCTTCCAGTAGGTCATACCCGGGGAAGCGGTCGGTGCTGAACAGGGAGATGTGGTCCAGTTCCAGCGTCTGGCTGCCCTCGATCGGAATCAGGCGGTCCATGTCCGCTTCGTTCGAGATCGACAGTTGCGCCATCGGCTCAAGCACGATGGAGCCGTTGCCAGCGAACGGGCGATAGAGCGGATAGGAAACATCAACGCCAGCGGTGGTGCGGGCGCGGGTAATGGTTTCGCTGTCCAGACCGAGGAACGGCGGCAGGTCCGACACCGAATAGATGTCGCCGCGAAGATCCACGAACGGCTCGATGCGCATACCCGGACGGGTGATGAAGACGCGGCGCCAGTCCACCTGACCGGTGATGCGGCGGCTATCGATGCCGGGCAGGTCTGCCGTCACGGTCGGCGGGACAATCTCGGGACGCAGGGTCGGATAGCCGACATACGCGTCGCGGGTCAGTGCCACAGCCGAGCCACGCAGGCGCAGACGGCCGCCCAGAATGGGGCCTTCCGGTTCCCAGCGGGCGTCGATGATTGGCGCTACCAGCGGCAGGGTGTTGTCCGACTCAAACTCGTTCAGAGCAGGCGTGAGCGGGCTGAACTCCGAGACGCGCAGGCTCTGGATGCTGAATGCCGCAACCGACAGATAGGATCGCTCGGTCTGGCGCTCGGCATAGAGCTGGCTGATCAGACGGCGGCGGTCACCGTAATACAGGCCGTTGTCCTGATAGGGGTTCTGGACGTCATAGCGGTCGAACAGGGTTTTGTCCGACACGCGCTCGGCGGTGAAGCCCCAGCGCCACGGACCCTGCAGGTCGAACTCGCCGTGAGCCAGAATGTAGGAGCGGCTGGTGCGGTCGCCAAAGTTGACGTTCGATTCGGCCTTGCCGTCGTTATCGAGGTCGAAGTCCCCGAAGTTCTTGGCATAGGTGTAGCCACCACGCGCGACAATAGTGCCGCTGTTGAAACGGCGGCGCCATTGGGCGTTGAGGAACGGCGGAACGCTGGTGTTTAGGCGCGGGCTGAGCAGCCAGTCCTCGGATTTGGACACGACGTGCAAATAGGGCACCTCGACCGAAAGGCCGCGAGCCTCGTCATAGTCAAAGCGCGGGAAGAGGAAGCCCGAGGCGCGATCCACCGTCGGATCAGGGTGCGCCAGATACGGGGTGTAGAACACCGGCACATCGCCAAAGCGGACAACGACGTTGCGATAGGTGATGGCGCGGAGGTTCTCGTCCTGAACTGCCTTCTCCGCCGTCAGACTAAGACCCGGCTTGGCCTTGGGGTCGTTTTCGCAGACGGGGCAGGGCAGGAAATAGACGCGGTTAAGTTCGGATACGTTTTCCGAACGACGCACAGCAGAGGCCGCCATCAGCGTTGCGCCCTGTGGGGTGCGGGTCGCCAGATCGGTGGCGATGCCGGTCTTCATGTCCTTGTCCAATTGGATTTCGGAAGCATGCAGGACCGTGCCATCGGGCGCGATCAGTTCGACCTGACCTGCGGCCGTGGAGATACCGGTTTTCAAATCGTACTGAACGTCTTCGGCGCGCAGGGTATAGTCCTGATAGCGCGAGAACACGCGATCATCGGCCTCGCCACCCTTGGCGGTGACGATGTCGCCCTGACGTTCTGCCTGATCGGCTTCGACATAAAGGCTGCCGGGGACCAGGCCATCCTCGCCGCGTTGGAGCGCGTTCGCCTGCGTAGTCGTGGTGGCTTGCGGCTGGGTTTGGCTTTGCGCCTCCGCCAGATCGGCAATCCCCCAAATGGGCAGCGCGCACAGTGCCGCGCCAGCCATCAGCTTCAGGCGCAGGGCTCCTGTTTTGGGGTGATGGCGGTCACGCATACGATCATCCATTAGGCAGTAAAATCAGGCAGGTGCCCGATCGGTCGATTAGCCGTCTTCGGTATAGAACAGCAAGGTGAGGGCGGCGAGTGCCGTAAGTATGGCAGGCAACCATGCCGCTAGGAACGGCGGAATGACCTCTGCCGATCCCATCGCTGCCGAAAACTGGTTGATAAAGAAGAAGCCGAAGCCCAGCACCACTGCAGATACAGCCATTCTGGCCATGTCGCCGAGGCGCATCAGGCGCAGGGAAAACGCTGCCGCCAAAATGGACATGGCTGCAAACATCAGCGGCGTCGCCAGCAGTTGCTGGAACCGCAACGTATAGGCCGTCGAGGCGAAACCAGCGCTTTCAATACGGTGGGTCTGAGCCGGAAGCGACCAGACCGACAGCGATTGCGGGCGTTCGAACTGTTGGAAGGCTTCTTCATCGGCCAGCGAGGAGGGCAGGTCCAGCGTGGCATAGCGCACTGCCTGTTGGCCGCCTTGGCCGCCCAACACGTCCGTCAGGCGCCAGCGCCCCGCTGTCAGGGTGGCGGTCTTGGCGTCAACGCGCTCGGTGAAGCGGCGCTCGCCTTCCGGCGTGATCGAGTAGATGAAGAAGGTAGCGTCCAGCAGTTGGCCGGTGTTGCGGTTCTGGCGCTCGCCGCGAATGATCATCTGGCGCGCCTCGTCGCCTTCGCGCAGCCATACAGGCACGGCCTCGTCTTCGACCTGTCCACCGCCGCTGATGCGCTTGCGCTCGGCCTGCCAGTGGGCGTCACCCATGGCGGCGAGCGGGCCGATGGCCGTGACCGTCACAATGCCCAGCACAAAGGCGCAGGCAGCGGCTGGCAACACAAATCGCCATGCCGAAACACCTGCTGCACGCATGGCAATCAGTTCGCTGCGACGGTTTAGGCTGACGAAGGCACCCAGCGTGCCGAACAGGAAAACAAACGGCAGCAACTGCACGATCACCGCCGGAGATTTCACTCCGATCAGGCTCAGCACCTTGAAGCCCGAAAGCTCGCCGTCCGAGTTCAAACCACGCGACACTTCAACGAAGTCGATCAGCATCACCAGAGCGGCGATGATAGCCAAGGCTACGCCCAGCGCCTTTAGCTGCTGGCCCAGCACATAACGTTCAATACGGCCCAGACGCATTATGCAGCCCTCGACGTGAGGCGGCGCACAAGCCCCGCACGGCGGCGTGGCTTAAGCGCGCGGAACAGGTGGCGCACGGCCAGAAGGGTCGCGCCCAAGGGTACGACATACTGAAGAATATTGAGCCAGCCATTCCACGCAGCGGCGGCAACCAGACCGTAGCCAATCACGCGCACGACAAGGAACAGACCCGCAGCACGGGCGATCCGCCCCGTATATCCGGTGCGGCTGAAGGCTCCGCCCAGAATGGCCGACAGGGCAAAGCCCATAGCGACCAGCGCATAAAGCGGCGAGGCGATACGGCTATGCCCTTCGGCAGCCAACTCACCGCGCGAGCCCGCCATTTTGACGATGTCATCGGTCGGGTTGAACAACTGGTGCAGCCACAGGTCCGAGGCCTTGAAGCGGATCTTCTGGTCGGTCCCGCGCGAATAGGGCGTCAGGTCGATGGCATAGTTGTCAAACGACAGATGGTTCAGCACCTCGCGCGAGGAATAGCGCTGCATTGAACCGTTTTGCATCGTCAGTACCGGAATGCCGTCAATGCGGGTAAAGCGGGCCGTCTCGGCGTCCCAGCTCGTAACCGTCTTGCCGTCGTCGATATAGACGAACAGGTTCCGCATAAGACCGTTCTGCTCGATCTGCTGGACATAGACAGCTAGACCGTCGGGCCCTTGCACAAAGCGACCCTCCTCGACCAGCAGCGCGGCAAGGTCGGTGCGAATAGCGAAAGCCTCACGACGGCTCTGCTGTTGACCCCAGGGTTGCAGGACGGTTGTCGTCAGAAGTCCGACAAGTGTCACGATCAGGGCCAGCGCCATCGCTGGACGGATCAGACCCATACGACTCATCCCTGCAGCATAGGCGGCAGTCAGTTCCTGATCGCGTTGCAGGCGGGTGAGGGCAATCAGGGCACCGACAAACAGGCCAATTGGCAGAATAACTGCCAGTAGTTGCGGCAGGGCCAAAAGTGTCAGTTTTGTCATGACCCAAAGGCTCTGACCCCGCTCGACAATCACCTCGAGTTGCTCGAGGCTTTGACTTAGCAGGCCAATTCCGACGAGTGCGCCAATTGCGGCCAAAATTGGCAGGCCGATCTGGCGGAACAGATACCGTTGGATAAGGGTCATACAGTGAAATTTTTGCGCGATAGGGGTGCCTGATTGTGTTGCAGGCAAAGACGATGCGGCCCATGTAATACACGTCCGAGTGCGACGGTGGAACCGCTGGCGCGCTCTTGTTGAAATCAAACGCCACCGGGGAAGCTTTTCTCCGGCCGGAGATGTTTTATGCAAATTCAGTTCGTAGCTTCCGCCGAACAGTCACAGATTCTCGCTGTGATGGTTCAGGAAGATCGCCAACTTACGGGTCTTGGTGCGGATCTGGACGCGAAGTCGTCCGGCGCTCTTGCAAAAGCCATGGCGTCGGGCCGTTTCAAGGGCGGCGCGAACTCCACCCTGAACGTGCTGGCACCGGCAGGTGTCGACGCCAATGCCGTGCTGCTGGTCGGTGCAGGCGCTGCCGATAAGTTCGACGACCTGGCCGTAGAAACCTACGCCGGCGCGGCCTATGCCGCTGTTAAGCTGTCGGGCGCTGATACCCTGACCATCGACGCGACCCACCTGACGCCGGAGCAGGCCGCGCGCGCTGCGTTTGCCGCCCGTCTGGCTTCGTATCGTTTCGACAAATACCTGACCAAGCAAAAGCCGGAGAAGGTGCCGTCGATCAAGTCGGTCCGCATCATCACGGAAAATCCGGTTGCTGCCGAAGCTGCCTTTGGGCCGCTGTCGGCTGTGGCTGACGCGGTCTTCTTCTCGCGTGATCTGGTCTCGGAGCCGGCCAACATCCTGTACCCGGCCGAGTTCGCTCGCCGCGTGAAGGAGTTGGAGAAGCTGGGTGCCAAGGTCGAGATTCTCGGTGAAGCCGAGATGGAAAAACTCGGCATGGGTTCGCTGCTGGGCGTGGGCCAAGGTTCGGTCCGTGAAAGCCAACTGGCTGTCATTCAATGGAACGGCGGCAAGCAAGGCGAGCAACCGATCGCCTTCGTCGGTAAGGGCGTCTGCTTCGACACCGGCGGCATCAGCCTGAAGCCGGCCGACGGCATGGAAGAAATGAAGTGGGACATGGGTGGCGCTGCTGCCGTGGCCGGCCTCATGCACGCTCTGGTCGGTCGTAAGGCCAAGGTGAACGTCGTTGGCGTTCTGGGCCTCGTGGAAAACATGCCAGACGGTAACGCCCAGCGTCCGGGTGACGTTGTCACCTCCATGTCGGGTCAGACCATCGAGGTTCTGAACACCGACGCCGAAGGCCGTCTCGTCCTGGCTGATGCGCTTTGGTACACCCAAGACCGCTTCAATCCGAAGTTCATGATCGATCTGGCCACCCTGACCGGCGCGATCATCATTTCGCTGGGTCTGGAATACGCTGGCGTGTTCACCAACTCGGACGAAATCGCCGAGGGTCTGGCTGCGGCTGGTCCGAAGGTTGGCGAGAAGACCTGGCGCATGCCGATTCCGGCGGAATACGACCGCCACATCGACAGCCCGATTGCCGATATGAAGAACATGGGCAATGGCCGCGCCGGTGGTTCGATCACTGCGGCTCTGTTCCTGCAACGTCACACCAACGGCGTGCCGTGGGCCCACATCGACATCGCCTCGACCGCATGGGTCAAGGGCTCGACCAACCCGACCGTGCCGGATGGTGCTGTGGGTTACGGCGTGCGCCTGCTCGACCAACTGGTCGCGGACAAGTACGAAGCCTAATCGCTTCAAAAGGGGGTAGGACCGGTGTCCGACACTAAAACGGAAATCTGGTTCTACCACCTCGAGCGCTCGACGCTCGATCAGGTGTTGCCGGGCCTGTTGGAGAAAACTCTCCAGCGGGGCTGGCGCGCTCTGGTGCGCGTTAAAGACGTCGCCGACATCGATGAAATCGATGAACTTTTGTGGACCTATCGTCCCGACAGCTTCCTGCCGCATGGCCGTGCGGATGCGGAACATGCGAACCGCCAACCTGTGTTACTCACCGAATCAGGTGAGAACCTGAACTCTGCTCAGACGCTATTCATTGTCGATGAGTCAGAGCTGGGGGACACGGAGGATTACGCGCGGTGTTTCATTATATTCGACGGACGCAACGACAGTTCTGTTCAGCACGCCCGCAATCGCTGGCGCGACCTGAAGGACGGCAAGGCCGAGCTTCAGTACTGGAAACAGGACGAAGAGGGGCGCTGGGCGCGGGCAGCCTGATACTGGCCCTCGGGCTGTGGAGCTGTGGCTCCAGCCCCGAACCCATGCCTACGCGAGCCGCACCACCGGCGACGGTCCCTTATGCCCGGACGCCGGCACCCGCTCTGCCGTCCACGACCGAGCGCCCGTACTACTCAAATGATCCGGCACCGTCGGGCCGTGCCTATCAGCAGTCCCACTCTACAGACACACCGCCGCCCAACGCTACGCCGGGTGACCAGTGCGGTGCCCGTGACCTTCAATGGCTGGTCGGGCGGTCGCGCACTGAGATTCCGGTGCCGGTCGATGTTTCCCGCCGCCGGGTCACCTGCACCACCTGCGCGATTACCGAAGATCATGCGCCCTATCGCTTGAACATCTTTTATGACCGCCAGTCCGGTCGTGTGGAATCTGTGCGTTGCGGCTGAATAAAATCAAAAGGATAGCCGAAATGTCTAAACTGGTTTCGATAGTTTTGGGTGGGGCTGGCCTGGCCATGGCCGCCTGTGCGCCGATGCCCGCTACCCAACCTGCACCCGTCGACGACCCCGTCGTTCGCGATGTGAGCGGGCCGGTTCAGTGTAATTTGCAGGACTGGCAGTCCTATGTGGGCAAACCTCGTCAGTCGCTGCCCGCCGCGCCGCAGGGCCTGCGTTTCCGCGTGCTGTGCAAGGATTGCATGGCGACGATGGATTTCCGCACCGACCGGGTGAACTTCACCTATGACGACAAGGACATCATCACCCGCGTCACCTGCGGTTGATGGCCAAGGAAAAGGCCGCTCCGGAAGGGGCGGCCTTTTTCATGCTCAGCGTTCCATGCCGTAGAGGGCGTCAGCGACATCCTCAACCTTGGCGCGGATCAGGGTTTCCGCGTCGCGAAGACCCTGATTGTAATAGAGCCGCCCCACATGCTGTTCGATAAACTCGACCAGCATTTCGCCGGGTAGCCGCCCCAGTTCCAAATCCTGTTCTGTGCTCAGCCACTCACGGATCTTGTGGGCGGCTTCGTCGCGTTGTTCAGGGGACAGGAGCGGCTTTTGTGCCATCAGCTTACCTCGGCCAGCTCTTCTTCGGCAGCGACCCATGCGGCTTCAGCGGCCTCAAGGTCGGTTTGAAGCTTGGCACGCTTGCGGCTCAGGGTTTCGAACTTTTTCGGGTCCTTGGCCGCAGCGACAGCCATTTCCTCATCGGTCTTGGCGATGTCGGCAGCGATGACATTCATCGCTTCTTCGGCCTTCTTCACAGCGTGACGGAGCGTCGAAGGGGACTTGCCCTTTTTCTTCTGTTTGCCGCTATCGCTGCCGCCACGGGCGTCCGCTACTTGAGCGGCGTCCTTTTTGGCTTCTTCCTTCTTCACCTGCGAGGGCTTCATGCCTTGCTTGGCGCGTTCAAGGACGAACTTGGTGTAGTCATCCATATCACCTTCAAACGGCTTCACCGTGCCGTCAGCGGCCAGCCACAGGCGGTCTGCCACCAACTCCATCAGCGAGCGGTCGTGGGTGATCAGGATGACGGCACCGGTATATTCGTTCAGCGCATCCAGCAGGGCGCGACGGCTGTCGATATCAAGGTGGTTGGTCGGCTCATCGAGGATCAGGATGTGCGGTGCATCCATAGCCACGAGGTTCAGCAACAGACGTGCGCGCTCGCCACCCGACAGGGCGGCAACCTTGGTGTCCTGCTTGTTGAACGGCAGACCCCATTGGGCCAGGCGCGAACGGCGGCTGTTCTCTGAAGCCTCCGGCATCTGGCGCAGGATGATCTGAAGAGGGGTGTCCTCGGGGTCCATCGCTTCGATCTGGTGCTGGTGGAACCAGCCCACGCGCATCTTGCCGTCACGGTGGAATTCGCCCGACTGTACGGTCAGAGCCTTGGCGATCAGCTTGGCAAAGGTGGACTTACCCGCACCGTTGACGCCCAGCAGGCCAATGCGGTCGTCAAGGTCCATACGCAGGTTCAGGTTGCGCAGGATCGGCTTGCCGTCTTCGTAGCCAACGTTCGCGCCTTCCAGACGGATAAGCGGCGGCGGCAGCGGACGTTCCGGCGAGGGCAGGATGAACGGAGCGACGCGCTCTTCCGGCGGCAATTCGATTCGCTCGAGCTTTTCGAGCTTCTTGACGCGCGACTGGGCCTGAGTGGCCTTCGATGCCTTGGCTTTAAAGCGGTCGATGAACTTTTGCAGGTGGGCGCGTTCGACTTCCTGCTTAGCCTGATTGGCGGCCATCAGGCGCAGCTTTTCAGAGCGCGTCTTTTCGAAGGTGTCGTAGTTGCCGGTGTACAGGTCCAGCTTGCGGTTCGACAGGTGGAGGATGTGCGTGCACACCGAGTTCAACAGGTCGCGGTCGTGCGAAATTAGCAGGGCGGTGTGCGGATAACGCTTCAGGCGCTGCTCCAGCCAGACCACGCCTTCAAGGTCGAGATAGTTGGTCGGTTCGTCCAGCAGCAGCAGGTCGGGCTCGGCAAACAGAGCCGCCGCCAGTGCCACACGCATACGCCAACCACCCGAGAAGTGGGACATCGGGCGTTGGATGTCTTCCTGACTAAAGCCAAGACCCACAAGGATTTCCGAGGCGCGGGCAGGGGCGCTGTCGGCGTCGATCTCGATCAGGCGCATCCAGATTTCGCCCATCTCTTCGGGCTCGGCTGTTTCCAGACGGGTCAGAAGTTCGTGGCGTTCCTTGTCGGCCTCAAGGATGGTTTCCAGCACGCTGACGGGCGTGGCGGGGTGTTCCTGATCGACCGAGGCGACACGCGCGCTCTTCGGGATGGAAACCTCGTCACCGTTGGCGGCCAGACCACCCAGAATGATTTTGAACAGCGTCGACTTGCCGATGCCGTTGCGGCCGACAAGGCCGACCTTGGAACCGGGCGGCAGGCTGACTGAGGCGTCGTCAAGAAACTGGCGGCCCCAGGAGCTGAAGGTCAGATTGGTAATTTGAAGCATGTCGCTCGGAACTGTTCGTGTCGCGGGCGGCGATCCACAGGGGAGGAATGCGGCGCGAAATCGTTAAGGTTGGAAAGGTCGAAGCGGAACGCTATAAGCCCGCGACCCATTCTTTCCAAACTAAGAAGTCACCACCATGACCGAACGTACTTTCTCGATCATCAAGCCGGACGCCACCCGTCGTAACCTGACTGGTGCAATCAACGCTGTGATCGAAAACGCTGGCCTGCGCATCGTCGCTCAGCGCCGCATCAAGCTGACCGAAGCTCAAGCCAAGAAATTCTACGAAGTTCACGCAGAACGTCCGTTCTACGGCGAACTGGTTTCGCAAATGATCGCCGAGCCGGTCGTTGTCCAAGTTCTGGAAGCCGAAGGCGCTGTTGCCAAGTACCGCGAAGTGATGGGTGCAACCAACCCGAACGACGCTGCTGAAGGCACCATCCGCAAGCAGTTCGCTCTGTCGATCGGTGAAAACTCGGTCCACGGTTCGGACTCGATCGAAAACGCTGGCATCGAAATCGCCCAGTTCTTCACCGACGCCGACATCGTTGGCTAATCGCTGAAGTCCTTCGGGATTTGAAAAGGCCCCGCTGGTGAAAACCGGCGGGGCTTTTTTGTGCTTGGAGACAAAGGAAAAGGCCCGCAGCAGAGCGCTGCGGGCCTCTCTTTTGGTCTAAGTCCGCTTACCAGATGCGGACGCGGTCTTCCGGCTTCAGATATTGCTTCTGATCTGCCGTGATACCGAAGGCGTCATACCAGGCGTCGATGTTGCGCGGCGGGGTGGCGGCGCGGGCCGAACCCGGCGAGTGCGGGTCGGTGGCCAGATATTCGCGCAGCGTCTCGTCTCGGATCTTGTCACGCCACACCTGTGCCCAGCCATAGAACAGGCGCTGCTCTGCAGTGACGCCATCCAGCACGGGAGCCGGCTGGCCGTTCAGGCTGCGGTTATAGGCGGCATGTGCCAGAACCAGACCGCCCAGATCGGCGATGTTCTCGCCCATGGTCAGTTCCGGATTGATCGACACGCCTTCCAGCGGCTGCTGTGCGGCGTAGAGTGCGCCCAGCTTCTTGGCCTCCACGTCGAAGCGGGCGGCGTCTTCCGCCGTCCACCAGTCGCGCAGTTGGCCCTTGGCGTCGGTCTTGCGACCCTGATCGTCAAAGCCGTGCATGATTTCGTGACCGATGACGGCACCGATGCCACCATAGTTCACGGCCGCATCGGCATTCGGATCAAAGAACGGAGGCTGCAGGATAGCGGCAGGGAAAACGATCTCGTTACGCAGAGGGTGGTAGTATGCGTTCACTGTTTGCGGCGACATACCCCATTCTTCCGGATCAACGGCCTGACCGATCTTGCCGCGCTCATAGGCCCAGTCGAAGGCCGAGATGGCTTCGAGATTGCCGTAGAGGTCGTTGGCTTTGACCTCGAGCCCCTCATAGGAGCGCCACTTGGTCGGATAGCCGATCTTGGGACGGAAGCTGTCCAGCTTGGCCAAGGCTTCGGCCTTGGTGGCCGGCGTCATCCATTCAAGATTTTGCAGGCGGTCACGCATGGTCGCGATCAGGTTGGCGACCAATTCATCCATCTGGGCCTTGGAGGCGGCGGGGAAATGGCGGGTGACGTATTCCTGACCCAGCACTTCGGCCAGACTTCCGTCCACCAGAGCAACGCCACGGTTCCAGCGCGGGCGGATTTCCTGCTGACCACGCAGGGCCTTGTTGCGGAAGTTGAAGCGAGCGTCGACGAACTCTTTCGAGAGATACGGTGCGGCACCGTCGGCGATATTGAACGCCTGCCACGCCTTCAGGGTCTCGATGTCGGTCTCGCCAAATACCTGCGCCATGCCCGGCAATGCGGTGTTCTCGGTCATGACGACCTGGGCGACGTCTCCGACCTTGGCACCTTGCAGATAGGCAGCCCAATCAAAGCCCGGGGCATAGGTTGAGAGTTCTGACGCTGCG